>CAWVZQ010000723.1:0-1923 GCA_963934405.1 uncultured Opitutales bacterium
AGGTTCCCTCAGTATAGAGACTACTGCAAAGGGGGACGTCGCCGTGGACGCCGCAGGAAGTCTTGTCATTGCCGACGGCAAGCTTTCTCGAGGCAACTTCTTGTTCTCTGCCGAGGGCGACCTCGAGGCTCGGAAGGTTTTTGCGTTGGCTCCCGGGGCCGACCTTCGGTTTGTTTCGAGCCAAGGTTCGATCGAACTTGGGGATGTAAGAGCGGGTTTCCGTAGCGAGGTCTCCGCCGATGCCGCGAAGACGATCTTCATGCTCGAGGGTGGTCGAGTTGTTGCCGATGCTGTGAAGGCCACAGCCGGTCGCGGACTTTCCTTGGATTTACGAGCGGTATCTCTCGAAGCTTCCGTAACAAAAGGCGATGTTTCGGTGACCGAGGTCGATGCTCTTGTAGTCGAGAAACTGCATTTAGCTGGCTCGGGCGTGGTCAAGGCTGGCGGCGATCTGACGATTCTCGAGGGAACTCATTCCGGACGCGTCTCCTTGTTGGCTGAATCCGGTGGGCAGTTGCTGGCGGGCGAAGTCGATTTGGGCGAATCCGGTGTCCTTGGTTTACATGCGAGCAAAGAGGTGATGAGCCTCGAAGGTAAGATACTCACTTCTGGGAAAATCGTGGTTCGGGCCGATAATCGAGCCGTTCTTTCTACCACTGCTCAAGAACTTGACGCGACTGTAACGGGAACTGGTAAGCTCTCCCTAACCGAAGCTGATACCTTGGACATCATCGCCAACTTGTCGGAGGTCGAATTCCTCCGGACCACAAACTCCGGAGACATTTCCTTTGTTGCCGAGCAAAGCATCGATCTGAGAGATGTTTTTCTGGCCGACGGTTCCTTCACCGCCGTCGTCGGCGGACACCTAAGTTCGGATGTTCTCGTATTGGGAGCGGCTGGCAAGGGTGTATCTCTAAAGGCCAGTGGAGCAATTACACTTGCGGAGGTTGATGCAGGAGAAAAGGGCACGGTTTCCCTCGAAGCGTCTGGTGACGTAAACGTATCTGGCAAGGGCATCACGGCTAAGGATTTATTTGTTGCTGCTGAGGGAGCCGTTTACGCTGACCTGTCGGTGGAGGAAGTTATTCTACGTTCCAACGGTGATGTCTTTCTGCAAGAGACCGATTCGTTAGTCGTTGCGGATGCAAAGTTGACGGACGGGTCGTTGACCATTGCCGCGGCGGGGGATTTGCGAGTTTCTCAAGCCTCTACGGGGGGAGACGCCCGGCAAGTAAATCTTAATGCCCAAGGAGGTTCCTTGTTTGTGGGTGATATTGACTTCGGTGCGGATGGGGAGACCCGCCTTGAGGCATTGGGTTCAATCGAACAGATTAGGGGCAAACTTATCATCGCGGGGCGAGCCAAGGTCCTGGCCGGCGACAAGGTTGCTCTTGTCTCGTCCATTAAGGAGGTTTCCCTAGTCGCAGGCGGCGATGTTTCCTTGACCAACGAAAATGCACTTGTGGTGAAGGACGTTCAGACCGGTAAAGGTGTAGTGAAGCTCCAAGCCAAGGGGGATCTGACGATTCAAAACCTATCTTTAGCAGATGATGTTGCGGGCAACGTCGTTTCTCTCCTTGCAAAGGGCGGTGGCAACTTAAGCGTCGGTGCCTTCGATGCTGGATCGGCAAGCGAGGTGAAAGCGGAAAGCGGGGGCTCGTTCGTGACTACTAAGGGCGGTCTCTTGCGGGCGGGTTCTCTTGATGCTCTGGTTCACGCTGGAGGTGTGGAACTTTCTTCCGAGTTGAGAGAATTAAATGTTTTCTTGGAAACCTCAGGCGACGTAACAATCCTCGAAGCTGACGATCTTCTCGTCGGCAAAGCCATTCTCGCTCAAGGCAATGTTACCTTTGAAACCAGTGGTGCTATAGAGGTTTCTGAAATATTTGCCCAATCGGCGGAGGTGACCTCCGGTGGGACGAC
>CAWVZQ010000724.1:0-1922 GCA_963934405.1 uncultured Opitutales bacterium
TCAGCCAGTTCGCCCTTGGGTGACGCCCAACCTGGTGCGGCTTGAGTTACGAACAACTTCTCGCCGCCGTGCGAAGGAAACCTTCCGTGACCTCCGGTGAAAGGTAATCCATCTAGTTTCAGTCCACCTTTTGTCCAGCCTGCGGCCATTCGCATTGTGTCGCCGTCGAATACGACGCAAGCATTACCTGATTCATTTAGGCGTACGACAATTCCTCGATAAGAGACGTTGTCTCCCTTGGCGTCGCGACCCAAATTAACAGCGGTGCCCACCCATGACCCATACTTACTAGGAACGGCATCAAGTTCGGTAAGGAAATTAAATCCAGAGAAGATTCCCAGGAGGAGGACTCCCGTCAGGAGATTTTGGGTGAGGCAAACAGTGGTTTGTATGGATTTCATAATATGTATTCAAGTATGCGTTCTCTCCCTTAGAATCCGTCAACGCGAAAGGCTGACCGGGATGAAAATACCACTCTCGAGAACCTAATGCTTTTAGTAGTCAGTCGGGAGCATTTCCACGGTTTCGATCTTGCTCCATTTTTTGCTTAATCCAATTGGCCAAAGTGCTGCTTCCCCTGCCATAGCCTCCTGGCAGCGGACGAAGGTCGCGGGTCTGCCGAAGGGGCGGTTTGCCCCAATGCTTAGGATAAGATTTTTTAGCGCCGGGCTTAATGGGGCGTGGACGAATGGGACGAAGTTTGACCGGAGGTTTCTTACCCCCCGTGCGACCAAAGATCATGTCGTAAACCTCGCGAGGTTGTCGACGTTGGCCCGTGCTTTCATTGAACCAAGGGCTACCACCGGTAAATACCATGCCGGGAGGAATCCTCTTTCCGCCCGCCAACCATTTCTCGTAGGTCGGAACACCAACTTTACCGCTTTTCAAGGCGGCCAATTGCTTTTCCAAGTCACTCAGCTCAGCGAGGAATTTCCTGTGTCCCTCCGGGGTAAAGCGGGCTCTCTTCGCAAAATCCTTCATCTTGGCAATCTTTTGCTCAAGGGTTTGAATTTCCTTTTTTCTGGAACCTTTCCCCACGGTCGCCGAGGTTCCTTCCGTAACCGCTGCGTCAACCTTGATTCCTTTCGAATTGACCCGCTTTTGTAATGTGATGCTTGAAATATTGACTCCCTTGGTTGGGGCGTCGTCGGCAATCCTCGTGTCCTGAGTGTAACAGGCGAGTAGAAGTCCCTGCTTGTCGAAACGCAAACCGAGGCGTTGGAAGGGAGGAACGGGACGACCCAGAATCTCAGCAGCGTCCTTGTAAAGTTCGTCCAACGTCTTCGCCGGGTGGCCTTGCTTGTTCTTGCCCAGTTCGTTGCCCTTCTCGGTCCAGCCAGTGCCTTCTGGCTTGGCAGGTGGCTGACCCGGAGCAACGGGTCTGGGGCGACCAGAGAACGATTTGTAGCGTCGCTCCACCACTTTGTTGTTTTCCACCACCACTTCGGTCGTGTGGCCAAAACCCACCCAACTGCTCCAGCGTTTGCTGTAAGTGTAGTTGCCGCCACATTCCACCTTTAGTTCCTCCCAGGTGTTTAAGCTTTTCTTGAACTGGGCGACCTTTGCCTTGTCCACGGGACCGCCTCCGCCTGGGCGAATAACATCGGAATCGACAGGAGAGGGTCGTGGCGGTGGAGCAACCTGTCTGGGAACTGGTGCGGGAGTGAAGGAAGCAGGCGGAGGTGGCTTGGGAGATTCCACTCGGGACGGAACCTTTTCCTTGGCGCCAGTGGCAAAGAGAAAACCGGAAATTAACAATAGAAGCGTGATGAAGCAGGACAGGGATAACATTTTCATTGGCCTAATGGGAGGAGGGCGAAAAAGGGTTACTTCTTCATCTTGGCAGGGTCTTAGTTCAGCCGTCCAAAAGATTGATCTCTAGAGGAGCTGCCGGAGTAAAAACTCTATTCGAGCAATCGGTT
>CAWVZQ010000725.1:0-1918 GCA_963934405.1 uncultured Opitutales bacterium
CAACCTTTTACGCAAGGCATCCTTCCGCTTTAGAATTAACAGTTCAGTGTTTCTTCGGCCATTAATCTTGAGATAGGTACGTCATTTCAAACCCAAGTGGAGTCTCTCGTCGGATTCTTCTGGTCAATTTATAGCATATAAATGACCCAAGCGAAGTGGTCTACTTTTCTTTAATCGCCCATATCTGGACCTTTTCATCATCCGGGGCATCGCCAACCAAAGCTTCATAGCGCCGTTTGGTATTCAAACCTTGAATCAGCATGGAGGTGCGAATACTTGCAAGGTCGGGCAATGTTTGCTTGAACCCTGAGACCAACCGCGAAGTGGATAGAAGTAGGGGGAGGTCGAGGTCGTAAAGGTCGCCGAGTCTTGCCGGCGAACCATGAACGAAGATCAATTGACCCGGTCGGAGAGGTTTGGCCCCGTCAGCGTCAGTTCCAATGTCGGCCTTTCCTGCAACGAGGACGACTTTTAGACCTCCGTTACCTGTAGATTCTGCCATTAGGGTTCCCTTTAGACGAATTCCGGCATCAACCTTCTTTCCAGACAAGGCAAAGAGAGTTTCTTTCTTAGTGTTGCGAAGGAAGGACCCTTGCAAAAGCCGAATCTTCCCGTTGGAGAACTCGGCTAACGTGGCCCTGCCCAAGCGAAGAAAATTGCCTTCGGATTGCGTAATCTCGAGGAGAGAATTTTTCGCGGCAATAAGCAGAATCTTTCCGTCGGGTGGTAATTGAGAACCCAATTGCAACGCAAGAGGTGTTGCTTGGTCCGGTCGTTCCTTTACGAAGGCTTGACCTGTAACTTCGGTTACGGTCCAAGTTGCGGTGTGTTCCTCGGGGATTGTTGCTGCTAGATGGGGGAGAATGCAATAGGTCAGCAACAGGAAGGTTGCCATCGGACGAATTGCGAAAATATTCACCGAACCGCTAATTGGTTTATATCGATGCAACATCGTCCCCATGTGATTTGTCAGTTGAGGACGATTTAGTTCGAAATGTTCAGAATTTCGCTTTCAGTCCCGCTCCGGCACCACCGTCAAATCGCTCGAAGTCGTAATTGTAGTTTCCTCCTTTGGAGAGTCGAGAAATGTATCGAGCGAAGAAGTTGGCCGAAACATATTTGTTAAACGGGTACTCAAGGTTCAGTCCCACTTCACGCATCAGGTCTTTGCGGTCTTCCATCGTTCCCTTGCTATAGATTAGGAAAGCTAAGCGCGCGTAGGGGGCAATTTCTAATTTTCCGATGTTGGTAATTACAGTCCAGCGAGTGGAAAGTTCCAACCGGTCAAGGTCGTCGCCATTTCCTACTATTGTATAGGATGGCGAATCAGTGAAATGATGACCAAGACTGAAGTCCAAAATGGATACGGATCTGCCGAGGCTAAAAGTTTTGAGTAATGTGAAATTGGGAAACAGTTCGTTGTATATGCACTCGTTATCGTTCGATTCGCGATCTTGGGCATAACTCAATCCCGGGCGTAAAGCCCAGCCACTCGGGAACTGAACCAGACCAAAAGCGTAAAGGCCAAGAGAGCTCATGTCCATGACATCAAGGAAATCTTCACCGAAGTGATCTAGGCGATTATAGCTCATGCCAATATACGGCGAGAATGCGGCGCTTCCCCAATTGTATGATCCTAACCGAAATCCAGTATGGAAAGTATTCTGAAAAATACCGGCTGGCAATACTCCTATACCCCCGCTGTTCCTATTCGAAACGGAAGGGTTGGAACTGTAATACAATTTAGTGTCAAAACCGATGAAGTAATCCAATCCGCTACGCTTTACGCTCACGGGGCGCTGAAGTCCGAGGTCGCTCGCACCTGGTCGAGGAGACGAGGTTCTGGGTGCAATTGTACGGTTTGGAGCAACCTCGCCAAATTGTGGACGAGACATCATGGCTGGATCAAAGCGGTCGC
>CAWVZQ010000726.1:0-1916 GCA_963934405.1 uncultured Opitutales bacterium
ACGGCAGGAACCGGCTTGGGGAATTTCGGCCACACCGATCCCTCAAAAGGCTTGGCGGCAGCCTTCAGGACAGCGGAAAACCTTTTGTCCTTTCTCAAGTTGAGTAGGTCGGGATCATTCTCAAGGTGAGCGATGTTTCGAAAGCCTAGCTCCACCGCCAATTCGAGTTGTTCGAAAGCCTCGTTGGTTTGCTCGCGAAGCGCCAAAAGACAGGCAAGGTTGTAGCGTGTAGCTGGAGACTTCGGATTGTGCCTCGTCATCAACCGAAGCATGGATTCCGCCTTGTCGAATTCCTTGGCTCGCATCAAATGCACAACTTGCGCTTGTCCGGCAACCTGACGAGCCTGCAAAGCGGGAAGGTCGAGAATGCTTGATTTCCCGGGTTCGTCGGCGGCGAAAGACCAAGTCGAAAGGATAAATGGAACGAAGAGAAAAAAAGCCCGAAAAAAGCCAAAAGTGGCTGAACTCAAAAGTCTCACAGCTTCGCTTTACCCGAAAGATATCCGATACGGCGAGAACTCTCGCCTGCATTAGTCCTAAGCTTTATTTGGGAAAGGTCGAAGTCGTAACCCTTGTAGTCTCGAAGGTAAACCACCGTGTTGAAAGTCAACAAGACTTCTTGGGAGGAAACACTTTCGTTGAGAACGCCCACAATCGTTGGCATCGGATCGACAGCCTTAATGCTACCGAGGAACTCAGCGGCTCGAACTCGAACCATGAGGTTGTCGTCAGAGAGAAGTTTCTTGGCATCCGAGACGAGAGGCTTAGCCACATCACCAAAAAGCGAAGCGGTGATACAAGCCCAGTAGCGTTCCCAAGGATTTTCCGACTCCATGGCCTTTGCCAGCGATTTACTAGCCTTGGCAAATGGCATGAGACCTAAATCGGCAATGTCCACGAGCCGATTGATTTCCTTGGCATGCCGAACGCCATAAGCGACGCCATCACCGAGAGCCTTCGCTACCATGTGGCTCTCAGGATAAAAGCTGAGATCGTGAATAGCCTTCACCTTTTCCGTCATCCGAGCTCGCATCTCTTTCAAGACCGTTTGGTTGTCGGGATTCTTCGCAACGTCGTTCACCTCATGAGGATCTTTGGAGAGGTCAAAAAGTTGCTCGGCGGGACGGGCTTCGAAAAACTGGCTTTGGGCAGCATTCAGTTTACCCGAATGGTGAAGGTTTCTCCATTCGGTAAAGGCTAGCATTCGGTAGCGATAGTTATTTTGCAGGCCGTCGGGATAAAAGCCTTGGTAATTACGAATGTACTTCCAGTTCCCTTTGCGTAAGGTTCGGACGAAGTCGTACTTCTCATCAAAGCGGTCGGCGTAACCGAAAGCCTCGTCACGAGATTCGAGTTCCTTGGCGATCGTCCCCTTCCCCAGAAAGGCCTTGCCGTCCATTTGCTCGGGCACGGGAAGACCCGCAAGGTTCAAAACGGTTGGGCCGAAATCAATAAAACTAACGAAACCATCGGTGCGAGTTCCTCGCGAATGGTCCGCCAAATGCTTGAAGTTTTCGGGAATGCGAACCACAAGTGGAACATGTAGTCCACTCTCGTAGGCATAGCCTTTTCCGCGTGGGAGAACTCCACCGTGGTCGCCAAAGTAAAAAACGAAGGTATCTTCAAGCAGTCCGTCAGATTTGAGTTTTTCCACGACTGCTCCCATTTGGGCGTCCACTACGGTCATGCGGTCAAAGTATCGGGCATGAGTATAGCGAAAGGTCGGGGTGTCGGGATGGTAAGGGTGAAGGGCAACTTGATTGGCGGGCGTTTTCGTCTTTTCCGACTGCATGAGCTTTGCAGGAAAATGAAGAGAACTCTCATGGCAGACTGCAAACGACTGCATATAGAAAAAAGGTGCTTTATTCTCCGGGCGCTTACGCCAGGAAGCCTTACGCGAGGATTCGTTCCAAGCC
>CAWVZQ010000727.1:0-1912 GCA_963934405.1 uncultured Opitutales bacterium
TCCGTAACCATTGCCACTTGATATCCAACGTTTGCCATATGAAAAACTTTTGAATTCGTAACCACTGTCAATGTCACTCGTATCCTCTAGATTATGCAAGCATCCCATGTTGTGACCAATTTCGTGAGCTAAAGTATAGGATGGAGCCCCGATTTGATCCCAAACGCTAACACTGAAGCCTTGCTCGGCAAAATCAAGACTAGGGTGCATCATGGTACTGGCAAGCCCACCGGAGTCGCTATCCGGGGCGAGCAAAGCCACAAGATCAGCCCCATATTGTTCGCGGAGGGTATGGACGTCACCCAAATGTGTATCAGAAGTTCCCTCAAGGCGCTCCAAATCAGTACCCAAGAGACCGGATGGCGTGTAATCCACTTCAGTAATGTGAACGAGACGAAGTTGCAGGTTCACAAGGCTGTTTCGATAACAAAGGTTGGCGTCTGCAACGGCCTTAATAACATCGGCTTCCAAAAGTGCAGCACCTCCTGCATCCGTAGCAACAGATGTCGGATAAACGACAAGTAGATCCACAAGATTACCGTCGCCGTTTCGCCAAGTCTTAATCCGCCGATGTCGACGTGGATCAAACAACGGGCTTCGAATGATTCGACAACTTGCACATGAACGAGTGCGACTGGTAACCAATCGAGCGTTCAGTTTATCGACTTGCCCACGAAAAACATGTGCGTCTCCGCGAGACATGTGAACCGTACCACTAATATAATCGCCAACGCGGGAGAAGCTAGCAAAACCAAGTTCAGAACCAGCTAATTCACCCGTCCAGGAAAAGGCCCCATCGCCGAGATCTGAACCGCAGACCCGATTGACTAACACTTTTTTGCCATCGGCAATCGGCAAAGAAAGCTCCATAGAAAAAAGGTTGGCTTCTTCCAGCGAGTCAACAGCGACACCCGAAGAGGTAAAAGAACCAAGCAAAGTTGAAAGGCAAATAATAGCATTAAAAGGTTTCATCATAAGTACGAAAGCGAGAAGTCAGAATTCTTCGGGTCAATGATAGCTGCCTTGAATCACTTTCGACAGGCCAATGCAGCTAGGAAAGATTTCAATCGCACAAGTTTAGGAAGAAGGGAAAACTATAGGTTATTCTTCGATGACCTCAAGCCATGACTCTTTAAAATAGTCATAGAACTTTCGGGCATTTCCCTCGCCAGCCTTGTAATAGAGCCATCTTAAATGATCTTCACTATAGAAATAAGGGTATGCGGTTTCACTTGTCCAGAGCCAACCAAGTTGGGGTTCGTAGAACCAAGTTGAAGCCGTAGTTTCACCAAAACGGTACAGCCAACCGTGTTCTTCATGATAAATCCAACCTGCGTTAGTCTCGTAATAGTTTCCAAACCATGGGAAATATCGCCACCCATGGCCTTTGTCCTCTGCCAAAGGCCATTCGTCCTCCTCCGGACGGTCGCGAACGGTAAACTGGACAGGGAGGAAAGGAGAACTGGCTTCCCCGTCTGAAACAGAAACATTGAGATCGTAAACGTTGTCACTCCCGATGTCGGATGGCTTTTCCCAATCGGGAGCACTCTTGAATGTCAAAATTCCGGTCGAAACATTCAGGTCGAACAGAAGGTAGTCACCAGACTCTGCTAGATGAAAGCTAATTTCATCGCCATCTAGGTCTTCCGCTAGAAACTGGACAACAACGGCATTGTTTTCGTAATGGTAATCGACATTAATCAAGGATTGAGGCGAAGTCAGCGATGGAGCGAAGTTCACTTTAGTGAAAACAGCGGTTACGTTTTTGTCGGATGCCATAGTAAGTTCTTTCATCGTATCGGAACCGTTCAAATCTCCCGTCCATTTCGTGAATCCATAATCTTCAGAAGAAGCTGTTGCAGTAAGAGTTAAACTCGACCCCACGGCATAACTAAAGGTCTCGTTCGGACTC
>CAWVZQ010000728.1:0-1910 GCA_963934405.1 uncultured Opitutales bacterium
GGTTCTTCCCCCGATTTTTCAAGTTTTCCAGCTCCTTTTCGCTGAACGGATAAGGGCCTGCGGAAGGCGGGCGAAAGTCGGTATGGATGGACTTCCCGCCCCACGCCGTCTTGATGATGAGGACCGGTTCCTTCAGTCCCTTTTGCATGTAAATCCCAAAGGTGAACTCAGGCCCGATCTTATCACTGGCTTGAGCTGGGTCTCTTCGGGAACCAAAACCAGCGGTTAATTGGCCGAAGCCTTCCCCCATGTTGTCTCCTCCACCCGTAAAATAGGATATCCAGACCTGATCGCAAACAACTGGGCTTCCCTTTTCATCAAGCATTTCCTTCAGTATGGGCTTGGTCTGCGGATCAGTACCCATCGCCTCGAAGGTGCTTATCCTGGCATGCCCTTCCATGTTGGACTGACCGCAAAGAATGAAGACCTTCAGGGGCTTGGCGTGAGCGGCCGAACAAGTCAGGAATACAAAGGCAACAAGGGAGGGAAAAGAGGTTGGAAAATAAATCATGTCTTTGGTTTGGGGATTTAGGCTTCAGGAGGAAATCCTACTTCGCCAACCGGGCCTTCAATTGCTTGAGCAAGGCGACGGCCTTGTCGGGTTGGGCGGCTGCCAAATTTTTCGTCTCACCTTCAGAAGTGGTGTGGTCGTAGAGCTCGAGCTCCCCTCCCCTATGGGCGATGAGCCGGTGGGTGGAGGTGCGAATGGTCTGGGCGCTTCCACGGTAGGCGATGGCGGAGTGCCCCTTGGTCTGGGGGTTCTTCAAGATGGGCACGAGGGACTGCCCGTGCAGGAAGTCGGGCTTGTCCAGTCCGGCCAAGTCGCAGACGGTTGGAAAAACATCCACGGTCTCGACCACCGAGTGGGTGGCTTGACCTGCCTTCGGGATGCCTTTGTAAGATATGATGAGCGGGGAGCGGAGGGACTCCTCAAAAAGGGCGTGTTTCCCCCAGATGGCGTGTTCGCCGAGGTGCCAACCATGGTCGCCCCAGAGAATGATTATGGTGTCGTCGCGCAGCTTCAACTGGTCGAGTTTGGCGAGGATACGGCCGACGAGGGCATCGGCATAGGTCACGCATCCGGCATAGTGGCGTCGCACCTCGAGGGCAAAGGCGGCATCGGTGTTGGGGTTCCGCTTCCAGCGGTTGTATTTCATGAACTCGCCCGATCCATGCCAAGTGGTCTTGCCGGAAGGCTTCAAAGGATGGGGTGTGGGCGGCAATTCGGCCTTGAGGTAGGGTTTGACGTACTGGAAAGGAGCACCGAACGGCAGGTGTGGTCGGATGATACCAACGGCGAGAAAGAACGGTTTCGTGGCAGCCCGTTTGCCGAGGTCGTCGAGTTGACGGAGAGCCTCGTCCGTGATGAGGCCATCGGGATAGGCGGTGTCCGGGCCGTCGAAGGCCTGATAGACGTCCATTTCCTTGGCGTTGCCGCGAATTTCACCGTTGGCGAGGCCGTGCATGACGCCGCGCGGGTGTTTCCAAGGACCGGCCGGCAAGAGGTGGCGAGCCCACGACTCCGGCATCTCCGGTTTCTCATCCTCGTCCCAGTCTCGGCCTCCCCTGCCCCCGGGATGGTGGGAGACCTTGCCGACGGATACCGTGGCATAGCCGTGCTTCCTAAAATAACCGGGGAAACTGGGATGCTGGATATTGTTGGCCCTGGAAAAAAGCGCTCCGTTGCTGGCCGGGCCGTAGGTACCGGTGAGCAAGGTGTAGCGGGATGCCCCGCAGGTGGGGGCCTGCACGTAGTGCCGATGAAAGGGCCGTCCTTGGGCGGCCAGTTTGTCGATATTGGGCGACTGAATGTAATCAACCCCGAAGCACTTCAACTCGGGACGCAGGTCGTCGATGCAAAGGAGCAAGACGTTGGGATGCTTTTGCTTCCCTGCAAGGGAGGACAGGCA
>CAWVZQ010000729.1:0-1908 GCA_963934405.1 uncultured Opitutales bacterium
CTGATTTTGTCGCTTACCTTGGCGCCGCCTAGAATAACTACAAAAGGGCGGTTGGCATGGGCTGTTTTTTCACCAAGAAATTCCAGCTCCTTTTCGATGAGATAACCAGACACCTTTGTCGGGAGCAACTTGGCCACCCCGAAAGTCGAGGCGTGCGCTCGATGAGCAGTTCCAAAGGCATCGTTCACATAGCAGTCAGCTAATTGGGAGAGCTTGGTGGCGAACTCGGGTTCGTTTTGAGTTTCTCCCGAATGATAACGAAGGTTTTCCAATAGAGCCACTTGGCCATTCTCCAGGCTGTTTACCGCCGTCTCGACAGATTGCCCTATGCAATCATCCAGAAACAAAACAGGTAATCCAAGTTTTGCTGCGAGGATTGGAGCCACGGGGGCGAGACTCAATTCGGAAACGCGTTCACCTTTCGGTCTGCCCAGATGACTGGCGAGAATGACTTTGGCACCATCTTCGGAGAGTTTGCGAATGGTTGGCACGGCAGCCGAGATACGGGTGTCGTCAGTGACGTTGCCGTTACTGTCCAAGGGTACGTTGAAGTCCACGCGGACAAAAACTCTTTTCCCATTCCATTCTACATCGTCGATTGTCTTTACCTTCTGCATTGAATCTTTCCTTTAAGTCTAAATGTGAAAAGGCGCGACGCCTTTTGGACTGCCGCGCCTCTTGACAAATTATCGAATGAATTCAGAGAAAGGCTGAAACTTGCTTGAGCAGGTCAACGCAACGATTGCTGTAACCCCACTCATTGTCATACCAAGAAACAAGTTTGAAAAAGGTATCGTTAAGTCCCATGCCGGAACCGGCATCGAAAATTGAAGAAGCGGGGCAGTGAATGAAGTCGGCGGAAACGACTTCATCGTCCGTGTATTCCAATATGCCTTTGAGTGAACCCTCGGACGCTTCCTTCATCTTGGAGCAAATTTCTTCGTAGGTAGTGGATTTCTCCGTTTTAACGGTCAAGTCAACGGCGGAAACAGTTGGTGTCGGTACGCGGAAAGCCATGCCGCTGAGTTTCCCTTGCACGGCAGGCAATACAAGACCAACGGCCTTGGCGGCGCCAGTAGTCGAGGGAATGATGTTGATCGCTGCTCCTCGACCGCCTTTCCAGTCCTTGGCAGATGGGCCATCAACAGGTTTCTGAGTTGCCGTATAACTGTGTACTGTGGTCATGAGTCCCTCAACGATCCCAAAGTTCTCAAGCACAACCTTTACAATTGGGGCAAGGCAGTTGGTGGTGCAGGATGCGTTGGAAACAACATGATCGTCTGCAGACAGATCTCCATCGTTCACTCCTAATACGACGGTTCGGACATCACCTTTTGCGGGAGCGGAAATAATAACCTTTTTCGCTCCTGCCTCAATATGACCCTCAGCTTTGCTCTTCTCGACGAAGAGTCCTGTTGACTCAATTACAACGTCAACTCCCAACTCGCCCCATGGCAAAGCGGATGGACCTTCGCGAACTGCGAGGCATTTTATCGTATGTCCGTTAACAACGAGGGAATCGCCGGTCGGCGCTTCCACGGTTCCGTTGAATCGTCCCTGAGTAGAGTCATACTTTAGCAAGTAGGCAAGGTTGTCGGAAGGAACGAGATCGTTTATCGCAACAACCTCGAACTCGTTTCCAAGCAGACCTTGGTCTACTAGAGCGCGAAAGACAAGACGGCCGATGCGACCGAAACCGTTTATACCTATTTTAGTAGCCATGGAATAATTAGATGAATTTTGTTAAACTAAATAAAAACATGAAAAAAAGGTTAGTCAAAAAAGCCGGGAAGCCTCACATTGGCAAGGCTATTGTTGCATGGTACTAAGAGGTATTGGATATTCTCTTGAGTACCGCAAGGAAGGCTCGGAATTCCTTAAACGATTCCCGAGTTCTTGTCTTGATGT
>CAWVZQ010000730.1:0-1907 GCA_963934405.1 uncultured Opitutales bacterium
ATTTATTTACTTGGGTTCAAATAATTCTTTGGGTGCTCGCTTCAAGAATTCCTCGACGTAGCTGGTTGTTGCCTCTCCTTGGCGAAAGGCGGGATCTACGACGATGGATTTGCACAAACCAACATTGGTATGAATCCCGCGAATGAGATACTCGCTCAAGGCTCGATACATACGGTCGAGGGCTATTTTTCTTGTCCGTCCGTAAGTCATGAGCTTTCCAATCATGCTGTCATAGTGTGGAGAAACTTTATAACCTCCGTAGACATGAGAGTCAACTCTTACGCCATGACCGCCTGGAGGGTAGTATAGTGTTATTTCTCCGGGAGATGGAGCGAAATTGGCTGCAGGGTTTTCGGCACATATCCGACATTCTATTGCATGCTTGGAGAGGATCACGTCCTTTTGGTCGAAACCTAGGCGTTGTCCATCTGCTATTTGTATTTGCTCCTTGATCAAGTCGATGCCCGTAGCTTCCTCGGTGACACCGTGCTCAACCTGTATTCTGGTGTTCATTTCTATAAAGTAGAAATTACCTTTCGCATCTACTAAGAATTCGATTGTGCCGGCATTTTCGTATTCAGCGGCCTCGGCAGCTTTAATCGCAATTTTCCCCATCCGGTTACGCAGCGCCTTGTCCAAGAAAGGCGATGGAGCTTCTTCAATCACCTTCTGATGTCTTCGCTGTACAGAGCAGTCTCGCTCTCCTAGGTGCAAAATCTTGCCGTGTTTGTCGGCAAGTATTTGGAATTCTATATGCCTAGGGCTTTCCAGATATTTCTCGACATACATCGTCCCGTCACCAAACGCTTTTTCAGCTTCCATTTTAGCGGTGAGGAATTCTTTGGTGAAAGATACAGCGTTGTGCGCAATGCGCATTCCTCGGCCGCCACCTCCGGATACCGCTTTGATTATGACCGGAAACCCAATTTTTTTGGCTACTTTCAAAGCTTCTTTCTCGTTTTCTACCGGTCCGTCGCTTCCGGGAATAATCGGAACTCCCGCCTTCGAAACAGTTTCTCGAGCAAGAGCCTTGTCTCCCATCTTTCGAATGGTTTCCGAACGTGGACCAATGAAAAGAATGTTACAGGCTTCACATTGCTCCGCGAAGTCGGCGTTTTCAGAGAGAAATCCGTATCCGGGATGGATGGCGTCCACATCCGCTATCTCAGCCGCACTCATGATCCGGTCTCCTCTCAAATAGCTTTCAGCACTTGCGGGAGGACCAATGCAAATGGCTTCGTCTGCAAGTTGGACGTGAAGAGATTGTTCGTCGGCTTCGGAATAGACAGCAATTGTCCTTATGCCTAATTCTCTGCACGCTCGGGCTATTCGCAGGGCTATTTCCCCGCGGTTTGCAATGAGGACTTTACTAATCATTCTGCGAAAAGATTATGTAATCCTAAATAAAGGCTGTCCGTATTCGACGGTGTCGCCGTCTTCGTGACGAATTTCATCGATGGTTCCGGCGGTGTCAGCTTTGATTTCGTTCATCACCTTCATCGCCTCTATGATACAGAGAACATCTCCTGCTTTCACTTTAGAACCTACTTCAACGTAGGAAGGCTCTTCTGGTCCAGGTCTTCGGTAGAATGTTCCAACCATTGGGGATTTGAATAAATTCTGGTTGTCTTTTGCCTGCAGATTCTCGTTTGGATTTAGTTTTTCGGTTGCTGCAGGGGTTGGTGGCAGATGAGCCACTGGGATTTGAGTTAATGCTGTCTGAGTATTGGCATTGGGGCGTGCCAGACGTAGTTTGAGATCTTGTACTTCGATCTCCAACTCCGTAAGGTCTGTGCGCTGCATGAGGGAAATGATTCCCTTGAGGTCGGTTAGGTCCAAAGCTTATGTCTCCTAGATAAAAGGTTACTGTGATTCGCGTTTAGTCGTTCTTATCCAAATTCCAAAAA
>CAWVZQ010000731.1:0-1906 GCA_963934405.1 uncultured Opitutales bacterium
TCCTCTTGGCCCCGCTGAAGTTCATGAACAGCTTGCCCGATCGCCTTATGGAGACGCCGCCCTCGGCGAATTCGTCCTTTATCGTGGAGGCCAAGCCGTACTGCAGCTCCTCCGCCATCCCGAAGCCGTCCCCGTCGCCATCGTGGGAAGCGTTACGGTCCAGAGTGCCCAGTTCGCGTATCTCATGCCAGTCCGGGATGCCGTCGGCATCGGAGTCGATGGTCGCGTCCAGGTAATGGGCGATCGCCACCGCATTGGAGCCAAGGCTCAGGCTCACCCGGTTCAGGGCCTGCCCGTTGGTGTCGTTGCGCCTCGTCCCGTTGATCGTCCAATGGGTGAAGGCGTACCCGTTCATGTTCAGGGCGGGCGTACGCGTCTCCACTTCCGCTCCCGTCGACACGGTCTGGTTGGTGGTGGCGAACAGGCCCGCAGGCTCGGATTTTTCCTCGAAGGTGACTTGGGCCGAAAGGAAGGTGGAAGGTAGAACGACGAGGAATGGAAGAAGCAAGTATGCGAGTGGACGATGCGCAGAGCGCCGGGCGCCCAGACTCAGATTGTCATTGCAAGGCGAGGACGAAGGTCTTGCCGTGGCAATCCAGTCGGTGGGCGCAGGTGTTTCGGGAATTTCTGGATTGCCGCGTCGCTGCGCTCCTCGCAATGACAGGAGCACGGGGGGCGAGGAACCAATCCAAGACATCAAGCGGCTCGCATTCGATGGAATGCTGCCAAGTTCTCTTGGTTTTGTTGGCGTCTTCACTTTCCCGACGTTTTAAAAGTCAAAAATTGCTGCCTCGCTCGGTTATTTCGGCACGACCCAGAAGCCCGAGGTCGCTCCCGTGTCGAACCCGTACTCGTTCACCTTCACGGGGCGCTCGCCGGGTCCCACCTTGAAGGTCGGGGTAAACTGGTTGGTCGTGCCCGAGGTGGCTCCCTCCTTCGCCCGGGTCACCTCCTCCGCGGTTGCCTCCCGCAGGTTCATCAGATTCAGCAGGTAGGCTCTGCCCAAGTCGGTGGTGGAAGAACTCAACGCGTAAGGAGAGGTGCTGTAAGCAGCGTCCCATTTCTCGGAAAGGTACTTGCCGACGTTGTCTCTGTATGCGTCGGATAAGGCTTCGTCCCACACTAGGACTTCGGCGATATGGCCGTTCAAAGGATTGGCATTATATCCTCCTTTTCCAAGGTGAAGAATGTTGGGATTGCTGATGTATGATGAATTTTGCGAGTAATCCGTGCCATCCACGTAAAAGGTGGATTTGCTTCCGTCGTTCACGGCAATCGCCATGTAGTACTTGTGAATTTCCCTCGTTAACGTGTTGGATACCCAGTTACCTGGATGGTGGTTGATTTTACCCTGGTAAGGACCGATAAGCCAATTCGAACTCCCCGCAATTGCTCGTCTACTAGCTTGGTTGCCCGATTCGATGCTGTTGAAAAGGACGACGACGGTGTAGGGTCGGACAAGGTTGAGGCTGGTCGCCAAGGTGTCGTCGGAGGAATCGAAGAAGACGGCGGATTTTCCGTTCAGGGAATTGGTCTTGTAGGTCGGTTTTTTGGACTCGGTCGACTGGGTGGCATTGTGGTCCCCTCCCGCTTTGTCCGTCCAGACGGTTACGTTGGAATCGTTGGCGATGGAATCGGCTTGGCCGTCGCCGTCCAGGTCGTTGGCGTCCAGCCAGAGCTTGAGACCGGGTACGCTTGCGGGGGAGAAGCCGGCAGGGGCTGAGCTTTCCGGTTGGTGAACCACCCCGCCCGTGAACTCTATGCCCGAATGCCCGTTGGCGATCAGCCAGTACCAGATCTTGAGCAAGTCGTCGTCGGTGACGGGGGATCGGCTGATCTTGAGCTGGGTCGAGTTGGCGTCCGTGGCGGGCAGGTTGAGGAAGTGGACGTTGAGCAGGTCGCGGTC
>CAWVZQ010000732.1:0-1905 GCA_963934405.1 uncultured Opitutales bacterium
CTGAAAAACCTCAGTATTATGAAGTTCCTATCCCATCATTCCTTTTTCCGCGCCTCCATTTTTGTAGTCGGCGCTGGCTTACTATCCCTTCTCGCCGGTTGTGGCGGCGGCAAGGGCGAAGATCCCTCCGCTGTTATCGAAGGCAATGGGTTCACCATTCTCGGCACCCTTACGGACCAGTTCGATCGGGCCAAAGCCAAGGCAAACGTGGAAGACACGTTGTCTCGCTATCCCGATATCGACTGTATGGTAGGCCTTTTCGAATACAACCCACCGCTTATTCTCGAAGTTCTCGAGCAAGCCAACAAACTCGGGGAAGTCAAGGTGGTAGCCTTCGATGAAAACGACCGAACACTGAAAGGCATTCAAGATGGTCAGGTTCAGGGAACCATTGCCCAAGATCCTTACATGTACGGATACAAGTCCATGGAATACCTAGCCAAGCTCCACAAGGGCGAAAATCCCGCCAAGCTCGCTTTCGTCACCAATGGGGTCGCACCCTTCTGGGATATTGCCGCCAAGGGTGCCCTTCAGGCCAAGGCTGATTTTTCCGTGGAAGTCGACGTCGTTATGCCTTCCGGTGGAATAACCGACCAGAAGGACAAAATCGAGGATCTCGTTACCCGTAAAGTCGATGGAATTGCCATAAGCCCCATTGATGCCAAGAACCAGACGGAGCTCCTCAACGAAGTGGCTGCTAAAACTAACCTCGTTACACACGATTCCGATGCTCCCGAGTCAAATCGCCTCTGCTACATCGGCGTGGACAACTACGATGCCGGACTCATGTGCGCCGAGCTTGTGAAAAAAGCACTCCCTAATGGCGGCAAACTGATGATTTTCGTTGGTCGCATGGAGCAGGACAATGCCAAACTCCGTCGCCAAGGACTTATTGATGGTCTAATCGGGAAGGAACGTGAATCTGGAGGAGTCGCATTATCCGAGGACAGGTTTATCAGCGTTCCCGCTCAAAGCATTGAGAAGGCCAATGTGGACGAGTTTTGGACTACCCTCAAGAAGCGTTTGGGCAAGGAGTAGTCGTATTGCCGCTTTCCGTTAGGTTCGGATGAGTGAAGTTTTCCCAGTTTCCCCGCTTCTCAAAGTTCGGGGGATTGGCAAGAGCTTTCCCGGCGTCCGTGCCCTCAATGGCGTTGACCTCGCCCTTGGGCAGAGTCAAGTGCTTGGTCTCATCGGGGAGAATGGAGCTGGCAAGAGTACCTTGATGAAGATTCTGGCCGGTGTCCAGCCTCCCGACGAGGGTGAAATTCTAATGGATGGCGAGATCGTTTCGATCAATACCACTCGAGAAGCCCTCGACCATGGCATCGCCTTGATCCATCAGGAACTCAATTTGGCCACCAATTTGAGCGTGGGGGCAAACGTTTTCCTCGGACGTGAACTTTTGAAAGGCGGTTTGATCGATGATGCCCGCATCAACGAGGAGTCGAATAAATATCTACAAATGGTCGGTCTCGACTTAGACCCGACGACCTTGGTCGAAGACCTCACGATCGGGCGGCAGCAAATGGTGGAGATCGCGAAGGCGTTATCCATCGACGCTCGCGTGCTGATAATGGACGAACCCACCTCCAGTCTCTCTCAGGCTGAAACGGAATACCTGTTCAAGGTGATTAAGGATTTGCGCCAGCGAGGTGTAAGCGTGATCTACATTTCCCACCGACTCGGGGAAGTCAAGGAGTTGGCCGATCACGTTACTGTTCTTCGCGATGGCGAAAACGCCGGTGAGTTAAGCCGAGAAGAAATTTCTCATGACTCCATGGTACGCCTCATGGTTGGCCGTGAACTTTCCCAATATTATGACCACAAGCAACGAGACCCAGGGGAGATCGTTCTTGAAGTAAAGGGTTTGCGAACTCCCGAGCATCCCGAGCATGCTATAGATTT
>CAWVZQ010000733.1:0-1899 GCA_963934405.1 uncultured Opitutales bacterium
GACACCAATGGTTCGCTTTACCGTTTTGTGGACACCGCCCGTACTCTAAAGACTTATTTCGACGGAAATGGCTCCGTCAGCGAAGCTTACGGAAAGCTTCAGGTTACAATGAATGCCAATGGTTCGGGCTATAATCCGCCTGGCGACACTAACCAAAGCCTTTCCAACGGGCTTGTCTTGGGGGTCGATGTGAACGCGACCTTACAAGCCACCTGGAATCCGCCTGGACCAGCTATCGAGAAAAACGCCACTTTCGACGTGAAGCTAGGAGGTTCACTTCAGAGCATTTCCCCTTTGGCTTTGGGGAGAGGAAGTGGCTACGTTGGACCCAAGGTTGACCTAAAGGGAGATGGCACCGGAGCGATATTGCATGCGGTGGTAAAGGGTGGCCGAATTGAAAAGATAGTGGTTGAGGATTCCGGAAAGGGTTACAATGAGGCAAATGTCAGCATTGCGGGAGGAGGAGGTCTTGATTTTGACGGCAAACCCTTTTCAAAAGAGTCCGGCAATCAGCTTATCGAGGCGAATTGCACCGCTCTCATTATGGACGGAAAAATTATTAGTGTACGTGTAGATGATCCGGGCTGGGGTTATTTTCAGCCTGAGATTGTGGTTACGGGATCTGGTTCCGGCGTAGAAGCGGTTCCCGTCATTGGGGATTATAAAATAATTGGAAATATTACCGTTAAGGACGGTATCCTAGGGGTATTTATAATTGATCCGGGATCAGGCTTTACCGAGCGGCCATGGCTTAATGAGCAACCTGTGGTACACGTATTGGATTACACTAGCAGCAGGTCTTTTGATTTCATGGAAGCGAGCCTACGATCCAGCCTTGTCGATAATACAGGAGACAGAATAGGCGAAATTACAATTACAGATGGAGGTTCTTACGATAAACGCGATCTGCTATCGGGCGAAATCACTTTAAATTATCCTGTCGGCGAGAACGAAACGGATGCGTTTGCGATACCTTATTTTGACCGAGTCTTGAAGGAATTGGCCATTTATGATCCCACTGGCAGATCTCTCACGATCCCCGGCACGGACTTCTTAATGCTTGGCGTTTATGGAAGCGATTCCAACGGCATTGCAATTGTTGATGGGAATGGAGACAGGGCAGTCGACGTCAATAGCTCGTTTCTGGAGAGGCCCGAAATCTCTTTCAATCAAGCATCGGATTTTAACGCAATATTACAATCGGAGAGTCCCTCGCTCGTTAATGTCTTTGGCAATGGAAGAGATTACAACGCCACCCGCTCCCACAATTACGTCGATGTTTACGTAGGAAATGATTTTCCTGAAGAATCCTTTTACCATCTCAGAGATTACATGGGATTGACAACCGGGGGCAGGATGTTGGTCAAAGATGCCGTGCCCGGTTCGGATTGGTGGAATATTTTTGAATGGGAAGCCAATCACCACTATGCAGCAGGGCAAGTGGTTTTATTTCCTCCGCGGATTACAGGAGAACCTCAAATTGCCTATGAAGCTACTTCAACTCACTTTTCCGGAGGCAGTTTTCCGGGAATTGAAAGTGGCGTTTGGAGAGATCTGACAACCGACAAGGATTTCATCGATGGCAAAGCTGCCGTTTATACCGGTTCCACATGGGGTTATGTTTCGGAAGGGCAAGAGACCTACACCGATTCCCAAGGTTATTACTCCTTCAACGATCTTGAGCCCGGACTTTATAACCTTACCGTATTTCACGAAGATGAGAGCCTCCAAACGATTTCTTATCAAGTAGCCGGGAGTAGGGACGCGATAACTCAAACGGTTGCCCTGAAAGGCATTCCCGAATTGGTGCTGGAGGCATCGGGGGAGAAGGACGGCAATTGCACATTGGTTTGGTCCCAGAAAACAATTAGTGAAGCCGATGTAGGTTCCAATGCTACC
>CAWVZQ010000734.1:0-1896 GCA_963934405.1 uncultured Opitutales bacterium
GACGACTATTTGGACGCCATCACAAGCCAAGTTTCTTTCGAGGCTAATGGCGGGAACACTTATTCGATAGCGGTGGATGGTTTTGGAACAACCACGGGAGCGGTGACCTTGAACTTGGCGATGTCCGAGAAATTGTCTTCCGCTCCCGACAACGACTTGTTCGACAAAGCCCGTTCGGTTACCGTCCGGAATCTGCAATATTTCGGCAGCAACGTCGGGGCCACCGGAAAGAGTGACGAGCCCGCGCATACGGAAGGATCGGCCCCCTTGGCATCGGTTTGGTGGAAATGGACGGCCGAACGAGAGGGGTGGTTCAGTCTTGATACCCGAGGGAGTGACTTTGACACTGTTCTGGCGATCTACAAGGGAGATCAAGTTTCGAGCCTGAATCTAGTCGGATCGAATGACGACTATTTCGGCACGGCCAGCATGGTTCGGTTTTCTGTCGAGGTGGGCGTCACTTATCGAATCGCCGTGGATGGAGTCGGAAGCGAGGAGGGCGAGGTCGTATTGAATCTCAATGATTGGGGCGATACGGGGAAAATTGGATCTGGATCGGTTGCTTCCGTTTTTCAGGCGACTGCCCTTTTCGCCTCTCCCTCGGTCTCCGCCCCCAAGTTGGTGGCCTCGGAGGATGCCGTGATTGGTTCAAGCACGCGATTTAGATTGGAAGATGCGACGCCTGATGGCTCTTTCCGGGTGTGGAAGTGGCGTGCCGTAGACTTCGATTGGGTCGAGGGAGCAGAGCTCAATGACAACGTAAAGGTAAAGACAAGCGGAAGCATGCCAGGCATGCAGTCGGTGATTCGCCGCTCGGGTTCCAAAGCCTTTTCGCTGCATTCTACGTCGGAAGAAGATGCCTGGCTGATAATTGACCGAATGATTTTACCGAACGAGGAACCCAAGCTTGTATGGTGGGAATATCTCGACGACAAAGGTAACTCCTTTGAGGCAAGGGTCGAATATTCCACCGATGGTGAAAGTACCTGGAACCTCTTGCAAGTAAGCCACTCCACTGTTTCATTCCAGTTTGTTCGCAAGGAAGCGAGTCTTGCCTCACTTGTCGGGAAACCGGTTAAGATTCGCTTTCGTCTCACTGCCGATAATCTCGCTGATGTCGGGAGTTCCTCCGCGGATTGGTACCTCGACGACATTTCTTTTGTAAATTCTCAGGTTTTGACTGATCCGGAAACTTTTGAAACGGATGAGCGTTTCATAGATCTGTTCTTTACGGACACCTCGAAGCATTTGCTTTTTGCCGAAATGCGGGGCGGTCCTCCCGCCGATCGATTCGCCAATCCCTTGGTTGTGACTCCACGTGCTTCGCAACCTGCATTGAGTTTCCTTGGCGGCATGGATTCGGATTCGTGGGGTTGGCGACTATCCTCTTGGTATGGACATTATTACATGCCTCAAGGAAGTCAGTGGTTTTACAGTTCGCCTCTTGGTTGGCAATTCTTTGGAGAATCGACGGGGGTAGGGGCTTGGATTTACGATAGTGAAATCGGTTGGTTCTGGACTATGCCGGATATCCATCCGTGGATTTACCAGAACAGTCGTTCCCAATGGATTTACGACTATTCCCGTTCGACGGGAAAGCGCATATTCTGGGATCCCCTCACATCATCGTTTGTTAAGTAGGGAATAAAGCCATGGAATACTGAGCTAGGTTTCAATGTTGGATATTTAATAACCTTCTCTCGCGCGCGTCGAAAATTATTTCCACCATTAATAGATTGTTCGATGCTTTGTGGCAAAACATGTCCCAAAAGTGGACCCACCCGAAAGAATGCTTTCTTTATCTAATTGTAGAGTAAGGACTTGAGTTTTAGTGGAAACACATCCTAAATCCGGCGCGTCTACCAATTCCGCCACCCGGGCCTTAGACACTAATGA
>CAWVZQ010000735.1:0-1893 GCA_963934405.1 uncultured Opitutales bacterium
CACTGGAAGCCTATTATGGTCAAGGCCCTTCGCGTGTCCTTTAAGTCCGGTTACGCTGCGGTGGACGAACTGGAGATCTTTGGCAAGCCAAGTGAGGACTTGAACTTGGCTCGCAACTCACGGGGCACCAAGGTTCGAACGGATCCGAGTTTTTCGCAACAAGGGAACCGCTTCCCAATCGATCGGGTGATTGACGGAAAATACGGTACGCAACGTTGGCAGGCTAGTTACAATAAGAAGCTCAAGATGCAGCCTTGGTTGGAAATTACCTTCAAGGAACCTGTCTTGGTGGGGCGGATGCGAATGAGTTCCAATCGTGAATATTATTATGAGACCGACTACCTCGAACAAAAGAACAAGTTTAACTTTCAGAATTATGTCGTGGAAGGGCAATTGCCCGACGGATCCTGGAAGGAAATTGCGTCGACTCTCAAGATCAAGAAGGGGGTGGAGCAAAATAAAGTCTTGTCGGATGCCGTTCGGGAAATTTCCCACCTCACCTACGAACTTGCCGAGAATGGCCCTCGCCCCAGTTTCGTCGGTAGTTTCATCAAGCCGGTGGTCACGCGTGTTTTCCATCGGGGGAGTCCAGAAAATCCTCGCGACATCGTGCTTCCTAGCGCCCCGAAGATCTTGGCCGGAGAACTCGGTGTAGATAATGAAGCTAGCGGACTCGCCCGCCGGACGCAATTTGCCGACTGGGTCACCGACACATCCAATCCGCTCACGGCACGCGTTATGGCCAATCGCTTATGGCAACATGTTTTCGGGGCGGGACTCGTGGTCACCGGAGGAGACTTTGGTCGAGCGGGTTCCCCTCCCAGTCATCCTGAACTGCTGGACTGGATTGCGGCCGAGTTCACAAATCCCAATCGGTCAGGAGGCACTGCTTGGTCTATGAAGGAATTCATTCGCCTGCTCGTTACCTCCGATGCCTTTCGCAGATCCAGCCAACCAACTGAGCTGGGGATGAAAAAGGATGCCACCTCTTCCCTGCTTTGGCGCTTTCCTCCACGACGCGTAGAGGCTGAGGTCATTCGCGACGGCATACTCTTGGCTTCAGGTAAGCTGGACCGTAAACTGGGTGGGCGAAGCTATCGCATACACAACGTGAAGAAAACCTACGCCCAGTGGGAGGTGGTGAATAACCATGGCCCTGAAACTTGGCGTCGTATGATCTACCAAGAGCGCATGAGACGAGTGGATGACCGTATCTTCACGGCCTTTGATTTTCCTGATTGCGGCCAAGTGCGGGCCAAACGCCCTGTTTCTACGACGCCTTTGCAGGCACTCAACCTAATGAACAGCGACTTTGTCGTTACCCAGTCCGCTCTGCTTGCGGAGCGAGCAGAAAAAGAAGCCGGCAAGAAAGTTTCCTTTGCAGTCGTGCGACGATGTTTTGAGCTTTTACTCTCTCGCAAACCGGATCCAGCTGAGTTGAATGCCTGCATGCAGGTGGCCAAGGTCCATGGATTGCCCGTCGTTTGCCGAGCTCTCATCAATTCCAACGAATTCGCTTTTCTTCCCTGATACACGCAATGAATCCTGCAGACCACATTTCGTCAATCGGGCACGGTTTGCTGAACCGCCGCAACTTCATGCGTAATACGGGCGCTGCTTTGGGTGGTCTCGGTCTAGCAGGCTTGCTTGCCCAAGACGGTCTTTTGGCTTCCGACGACCCGGCCAACTTCAGTGGTAAGACTCCGATTCGGCCCGATGTCGATCCTGACAAGCCCTATGCCCCCCGACCACCTCACTATCATGCCCCGGCCAAACAGGTTCTCGTAATCTATTGCCCCGGTGCTGTCAGCCACGTTGACACCTTCGACTACAAGCCTGGCCTTACAAAGTATCATGGTCAGAAGCCTCCCGGCTTGCCTGCGGTTACTTTTG
>CAWVZQ010000736.1:0-1891 GCA_963934405.1 uncultured Opitutales bacterium
TCCTCCGAACAGGCAAAGGAAGCGAATCGGTTTTTCCATCGCCCAATGCGCTTCTCCCGTCCACATCCTTTGCACGAAATCGGGCATCGAGTGAGGAGTTTCGAAGAAGGCACCTGGATTATCCTTGAAAATATGGCTCAAGGCGACCCGGGAAAATATCCATAGAAATGTTTGGGCTATCAAATGTATCAGAATGGTGCGGTTCTCTAAGAAAAAGGTGCGTGCGTTTTGTTTGGGTTTTAGGAGAAGGAAAACGCCCGCCATGGTAATGAAACAGGCCGATTCTCGATTAAGGCAAGCGATGAGAAAGCATGGATAGAACCATTTCCATTGTCCTTGGAGAAAAAGAGTTACGCCCAAAGCGAATAGGGTGAGTGATGGAATGTCGTAGGGATAATATAACCCCGCCCCATCCCATAGACCATTGAGGAAAATGTAATTCCAAGATAAAGGTAGGATGCATAAAAAACCCCACCAAGGAGAAACTGGTGTCCCCATAACCTTGCATAATCGAGGTATCAAGGGAATTAGCGCCGCAAGAAAACAAACCGTTATACCTTGAAGCAGGACTTCGTATTCAATCGGGTAGGGTACGAGCCACTGAAAGGAAGCTTGAAGGAGGGGGAGAGCAGGTTCAAGGGCATTGGCCATGCAAGTAACCAGAATGCGGGTCTGAAACACCTTGTCGGCATCGTAGTTAGCAATGCGCTCATAGCTCCCCGGCGGATACTCGTGGGTGTAAAGAAAATAGAAGTAGGTGAAGCAGAGCGAAGCAACCAATGAAAGGAGAATGAAATTCGCTCGCTCTAAGGGTTTCAAGATTTCCGAGCAATGACCAAGAATTGTGCCCCAAAGAAACGCCAAATTATGGGCAAACGAAGGTATAGTCTAACGAGGATCAGGGGTCGCTTGCGGATTCGTACCATGTTGTAGGGCAGGAAGCGGGGTATGTTTTTGTCGATCGTAAATTCGTGCAGTTCCAGCAATTCGCCCGCGGACTGGTCACTGAGGGCCACATGGTGGTCCCAGAAGTCCCAATAGCGTCCCTTGAGGGCGGCAATGTTTGGGCCAAGCATAATAAGGCGACCGTTTGGCTTCAGATGTTTGTGAACATGGCGTATCGTTTGATCCAATGTCTGTTTGTTCGGGAGATGCTCGAAGAAGTTGCTAGTGAAGACCAAATCCAGTGAATTCTCATCGATGGACCATGGTTCAGAGCAATCTTGTTGGTGGAAATGGATGTTCGGGTCGAGGCGATTGGATGTCTCGGGATTGAGATCCATGGCATGCCGATCGTTTGCGGTGACGTTGTTGATGAATTCTCCATATCCGCAACCAAGATCGAGCACACGGGAATCCACAGGTATCCATCTGCCGAAGAAATTCTCGACGAGGATTTTCCAGATTTTGTTTCGATATTCTTCCAGTCCTTGGAAGCGGATGGAGTAAGTCCGACGCAATTCCTCTTGGTCCGTCATTTTTTCCGGTAGTCTCCTCGACTAAAGTATTTTTCCAACCACAAGTAGGCCACGATGAAGAAATATCTTGATCCCATCTCCCGTAGTTTGAGCTTGGCCACGCCTTTTGATCTGTTTCGCCACGAAATGGGTACAACGGTCCAAGAGTAACCTCTGATTACCGCCTTGAGGGGGATTTCCACAGTCAAGTTGAAATGGGGTGAGATAAGTGGTTGGCAACCTTCGATCACCTCTCGTCGATACATCTTAAAGGCGTTGGTTATATCATTACACTCGATTCGAAAGGCATAGCGGATTACGGTATTTACGATACGATTCGCAAATAGTTTAGCCCGAGGGTAATCCGTCACTCTACTACCCGAGATGAAGCGACTGCCAAATATACAGTCATATCCTTCGTTGAGTTTCTCCCA
>CAWVZQ010000737.1:0-1889 GCA_963934405.1 uncultured Opitutales bacterium
TGTATGATGGGTAGTGGGGCTGCTGATCGAGTGGTGCGCTCTCTTATGCGCGTATTTGGCGAAAAGCGAGCCGGCATAGTGCTCTTGCTTAGTGGCTTTCTACTCTCGATACCGGTTTTTTTCGACACGGTCTTCTTTTTGCTCATTCCCTTGGCCCGAGCGTTAGCCCTGCGAACGGGAAAAAGTTATACCATGTACGTAATGGCCATGGCGGGAGCAGGTGCCATTACTCATTCCATGGTGCCTCCCACTCCAGGACCACTCATGATTGCGGACGGACTGAAACTGGATCTGGGTTATGCCATGATGGCAGGACTGGTGGCTAGTATCTTGCCTGCTTTTTTGGTCCTGAAAATGGCAGCTTGGTTTGACGCCAAGTATCAGATCCCGATGCGAGACGTGGCAGGAACCTCCAAAGAAGAACTCCGCAAGATCGTCGACAAGAAGGACGATGAGTTGCCGCCCCTTTTCTTTTCCTCTCTTCCCATTGCCTTGCCCGTTGTCTTGATCTCCCTCGTTTCCGTCTTGAAACTGCTTATGAAGACGGCCGACTCGGGAAGCTTTCTAAAGTCGGAAGGTTACCTTTCTTTCTTTGAATACTTGTCCTTTTTCGGGAACCCGAACGTGGCCATGTCTTGTGCTGCGGGAATCGCGATATGGCTTCTTGGCAAACAGTTGGCTCGAGAGCATCGAGGACCCGGAGGTGATTTTTCCAAAAAACTGAGTTCAGCTTTGGAAGGTCCACTGGGTATGGCGGGTGTAATCATTTTAATAACTGGAGCGGGAGGTGCATTTGGAGGTATGATTCGTCTCGCCGGGGTAGGGGACGTCATCGAGGGAATGGCGAAGGAATTCAACATTTCCTATGTTCTGCTTGCTTGGTTGGCCACGGCAGTGGTTCGTATTGCTCAAGGATCTGCAACGGTTGCCATGATAACCGGAGTGGGCTTGATGTCAGCCGTAATCGGCGATGGTTCGGACTTGGCTTACCATCCCGTCTATATCTTTTTGGCGATTGGATTCGGCTCAATAACACTTTCCTGGATGAACGATAGCGGTTTCTGGGTGGTTCAGCGATTGAGTGGATTCACGGAAAAGGAAACCTTGAAGACATGGTCTGTTTTGTTGACGGCTATTTCATTACTTGGCTTGGCCATGATTCTCCCTGCTTCCGTTCTCCTGCCAATGAGGTAGTTTCCTTATTATTAATCCAAAAGACGAAAGAAATATGAAGCGACGCGAATTTATTCAGAAATCGGGTACCATCAGTTTGGTTGGAGTTATCGGCACCGCGAATGCGCAGACAGTCGAGAAAGATCCCCAACCTGAGTTTCGCGGACGAATTTACAAATCGGTCAAGTACGGGGGCAGAGTGAATCTTGATCGCCTTAAAAAGTTGAAGGAACTGGGTTTCGACGGAGTGGAAGGTTCCGCCCCGGGAATGGATCTCGTCGGGTTGAAGAAGGCTTGTTTCGAGGTAGGGATCCCCATGCACGGGGTTGTCTACAATAAGCACTGGAAGATGCGTCTCTCCTCACCCAAGGAGGAGGTTCGCGATATAGGACGCAAGGGACTCGAGGACGCGATTCGCGAGTCCAAGGCGGTGGGTGGTTCGTCCGTCCTGCTCGTGCCGGGAGCGGTGAAAGGCAAGGAGGAGACTCACGACCACGTATGGGAGCGTTCCATTACCGAGATCCGAAAGGTGCTCCCGCTGGCAAGCAGGTTGGGTATTCGTGTTCTCATTGAGACGGTTTGGAACGGTTTCTGTTACAAGCCGGAGCAATTTCGCGACTATCTCGATGCAATCGATAACCCTTGGGTGGGAGCCTACTATGACATCGGCAATATGCAGAAGTTTGCCCCTAGTCATGAATGGATTCGCGTACTTG
>CAWVZQ010000738.1:0-1886 GCA_963934405.1 uncultured Opitutales bacterium
CTTTGATACGGAGGGTGCCTCCCAGTTTATTTCCAGCGATCAATTCGAGCAGTATCTGGCCCTCGGCCGGACTGCAATTGACGAGGCTTTCGCCCGTCATTCCACTCTGGAGAAACCTACCAAGGTTTTCCGCATGGAACCGGAGAAGACGGTTAATGTCGCGAGTGCGAAAAGGATGAAGCAAATGGAGGAAACCTATAAACGCTACCTTGGTTGGAAAGCCGGCGTCGACAAGGCCGCCCTTGCTCCGGAGAATCAGGAGAACATCGAGCAAATTCGCAAGAAATATAAACTTACTGACCTGACTGGTAACCTAAGGCTCTACCAAAACGCCAACCTTCTGAAGGGTATCCTTGACGCAAAGAAGTTCGGTTTTAAAGATGCGAATGAGGCATCTTTTTCCTATCAGGGTGGATATGGAAGGAGCTATGCTTACCTGAAGCACTACTCCGAGCTCCCTCTAAGTGACCGCGGTACCTACCTGAAGCTTGGCTGGGGAATCCAACGAATCGACATTACCCCGCCTAAGGACAAGCTTGTGCCCGGCAACTACAAACTCAAGATACGGGCCGGTTCGGTGAAGGGGTCTGATCCCAATAGGCATTTTATCCAGATTGGGTACCCGCAACGAAACAATGGAGTTCTCGCTGGCTTTGTCGGCAAACCGATCAGCGGTCATCAGGTAAACGGTACCACCGAGAATCCGGAGATTATTGAAACGATTGTGGAAATCGGATCGGGCAGTCCCTCTGAGTTTGGCATTCAGGAACGCCAGCCTGAAGACGGAAACTTACTTCGCAAAGAGTTCTACCGTATGAAACGGGAAAACGGCTATGGCTACCCTCCGGCGGTCTGGGTCGATTGGATCGAGTTGGAAGGTCCGATTCAAGAGAACCAATCCCCTAAGTTGGAAATCACCCGGGTCGAACCTGAGAAAACCATTAATCCAGCCAATGAAGAGTATATCAAGCAAGTCGAAGCACGGCAGGAGCGTTTTAAGCAGTGGAAAAAAGGAGTGGATGAGGCCGCCAAGTCTCCTGAGAATCAGGCGATCATTGCCGAGATTCGAAAGAAGGATCTCCTGATCGATCATCCCAATCGATTTTACGGATATGCCGAGCACTTCAAGGGGGTACCTGACCCCAGCGAGTTTGGGTTTCTCGATTCAAAAAAAGCAGCCGCATCCGATCCTTCGAGATCCAAAAACCTTGCCTTGCACAAACATTACGTGAACCTACCGCACCGGGATACGGGCACCTATTTGAAACTTACCCACGGAACCGGACGGGTAATCGTTCCACGCAAAAAGAAGGACTTGCAACCCGGCAACTACATTGTGCGGGTTCGGGTGGGGGCGGTAAAGGGAACACCTGCATCCCGTCGATTTATTGAGGTTGGACATCCCCAGCGTGATATTGATTCAAGAAACTGGGGATTGAAAGGTAAACCCATCGGTGTCCGCCAGGTGACCGGAACGATCGAGGCTCCGCAGATCATTGAATTCCCCATTGAGTTGCGTTCGGGCATGCCAAAGGAATTTGCGGTGCAGGAAAAACAACTTAACACTGGAAATTTAAAAGTACTTTGGGACGACCACAACAAACTAAAGAAAGAGAACGTTTACGGCCACCCACCGGCAATCTGGATCGACTGGGTCGAACTGGAAGGACCAATTCCTAAAAACTATGTACCGAAATCCAGCATCACCCGAGTGGAGGCTGAGCAGGTCGTTAATCCCAAACAGGAAGAATTTATCAAAGGTAAGGAAAAATGGTTTGAACGATTCCGGCAGTGGAAGAAAGGAGTGGATGCGGTCGTTAACACTCCGGAAAATCAGGCGATCATTGCGGAAATCGCCAAAACGGACAAAAGTATCCTGGCACCGC
>CAWVZQ010000739.1:0-1882 GCA_963934405.1 uncultured Opitutales bacterium
GAAAAGCCTATCCAAGTTTCACTCGGATTCCCCGATCCTTGGGAGCGATAGCAGGTGTAGGCCAACCGACCATCGGAAAGTTGGATCACCCGCCCGAAAGGTATGGCCCCGACACAGGGTTCGGGTATGGAAGGTTTTTCATCCACCTCCCAAGTTCGTCCACCATCCGTGGAACGGGAGAGCCACTGTCCTGCAAAACCGGTGAATTCCTCGTCCTCGACGAAGAACCCACTGGAAAAGGCAAGCAGGTCGCCGTTGGCCGCCAAGCCCACCGCAAGATGCATCCTATTGCCGCCCTCGGGATGCGGAGCGACTACGCCGCGAGCCTTCCAATTCAAACCACCGTCATCACTCACGGCGCACACCAAGTCACCTTCCTCCAACCCGTGACTGGGAGCGTTGAAATAGACGCATATCACCTCACCGTTAGGCAACCTCGTCAAGTTCGGCCACCCGCAAGCCTCCTCGGCTACGACACTCATTTCCTTCATCTTTGCCATGATGCGAGGAATGACTTTACCAAAAGAACGTCAAACGATTTGGACCCATCCCGACCTTGACGAGACCATACAAAGTCCTCCAAATTCATTCTCATGAACCTTCACCGTCGCCAATTCCTCAAAACATCAGCTACGGGAGCCCTTGCCGCGGGTTTCGCTCCCGGTCTCTCCGCCAAGGCTGGACGCAAGTACAGGACTGCCCTCATCGGGTCGGGTTGGTGGGGCATGAACGTACTCAAGGAAGCCATGGCCGCCGGCAGCGCCAAGGTCGTCGGTCTCTGCGACGTGGACGAGGAAGCCATCGACGTCTCCGCCGAAAAGGTGGAGCGCCTCTCAGGCGATTCACCAAAAGGATACAAGGACTACCGCGAGCTACTGGCCAAGGAAAAGCCCGAAGTCGTCATCATCGCCACTCCCGATCACTGGCATGCCCTACCCTTCATCGCAGCCTGCGAAGCCGGCGCCCACGTCTTCGTGGAAAAACCCACGGGACACACCATCGCCGAAAGCCAAGCCATGGTAAAGGCCGCTCAAGCCGCGGGGATCACCGCCCAGGTGGGGCTTCATCGACGCATCGGCCCACACCACGTCTCGGGCATGAAATTTCTAAAGAGCGGAGCCGTTGGCGACATAGGCATGGTCCGCCTCTTCGTGGCCGGAGGAGGCGGCAAGGAAACCCCGGCTCGCAATCAGGACCCCTCCGACGGTCTCGACTGGGACCTCTACTGCGGTCCCGCCCCCCTACGTCCATTCAACACTCGCATTCATCCGGGAGGATGGCGCAACTTCCTCGACTTCGCCAACGGCACACTCGGCGACTGGGGCGTGCACTGGCTCGACCAAGTCCTCTGGTGGACCGAGGAAAAAGCCCCCAAGTACGTTCACTCCACGGGTGGCAGGCCCGTACGAGGCAAAGCCGTACTCAACGACAAGTTCCAGACCACCGACGCGCCCGACACCCAAGTCGCCACCTACCAATTCGAGTCATTCACCGCCACTTGGGAACACCGAAAATACGCCAAGAACAACTCCGAGAAGCACGCCATCGGGGCCTACTTCTACGGCACCAAGGGCGTATTCCACATGGGTTGGCGGGATGGTTGGACCTTTCACCCCACCGACTCCAAGAAAAAGACCATCCACGAGGACCACCAACTGCAGGAACCCGACGGCCATAACCTCACCCTCCTCTGGGCGGACTTCATCCGGGCCATCGAGACCAAGTCCGAACCCGTCTGCGGGATCGAACCCTCCCACCGCTCGTCCGTCCTCCCCATGCTCGGCATGCTTTCCTACAAGCTAGGAAGAGGCGTGGCTTGGGACGGCGACAAGGAAACCATCCCCAACGATCCCGAAGCGCAAAAACTCCTGCGCCGCGAATA
>CAWVZQ010000740.1:0-1877 GCA_963934405.1 uncultured Opitutales bacterium
GCGAGTCACGCATTCCATTTGAGGGGAAAGGCTGCTCCGGCGGGACATGCGTTGTGGGAGGGTTGGGACCCCGATGTGCTTGGGGGCAACTATTCGAATCATCATGGTTCTGGCAAAAAGACATGGTTTAGGATCGAGCCTACCGCAAAAGGGCATCCCATACTCGACGGCTTGCAATCGGCCACGGAAGTGGCATCGGGTGGCTCGCTCTACAAAGTCTCACCGCTAGCTACAACGACCGAGATTTTGGTTTCAGGCAGGACGACAGGTGTGGATGCAACGGAACCTGTGGCATGGACCAACAAACCGGTATGGGGGAATCGGGTTTTCAACACGTCCCTCGGACATCCACGTGACTTTGCAACGACTGCTTTTCGCCAGTTGTTAGTTAATGCGATTCATTGGTCTTTGGGTCGGAAATTGCCGGGCAAATTGCGAAAGCCTGTTCCAGTTGAAGAAGCCCGCCTTCCTGAACTGATAACACCGGACGATCTTGAAGTTGAACTCGTACTCCGTGAGCCGGATGTAGCCAACCCGCTTTACGTCAACTTTGACGAACGAGGCCGCATGTGGACGGTTGAGTACAGGCAGTACCCTTGGCCTGCAGGATTGAGGATGATCTCTCACGACAAGGTCTTTCGAAACGTCTACGACCCACCCTACCCTCCACCTCCGCCCCACGCTTCCAACTCTCCTTTTCGAGGGAAAGATCGAATATCCATCCACGAGGATACCGATGGCGACGGTACTTTTGATTCCCACAAGGTTTTCCTTGATGGACTCAATCTTGCAACTGCTGCCTTGAAGGGTCGTGACGGAGTCTTCGTGCTCAATCCTCCATATCTGCTGTTTTATGCCGACAAGGATGGAGACGATCGTCCCGACTCCCCCACCCCGCGCATCCTCCTCTCAGGTTTCGGCTTGGAGGATTCCCATTCTATTGCCAACAACCTGCGTTGGGGGCCGGATGGTTGGATTTACGCCACCCACGGGAGCACCGTAACAGCTAACGTCGTTCTGCATGGTCTGAACAACAAGCCCATTCCTGGATTCAAGCCGATTCATCGCATGGGCCAATTTGCTTGGCGCTATCAGCCCGAGACTCATCGCTTCGAGGTCTTCGCGGAGGGTGGCGGCAATGCCTTTGGGATAGAGATCGATTCGAAGGGACGAGTCTATTCCGGTCACAATGGCGGTGATACGCGCGGGTTCCACTATGTGCAAGGAGGCTACTACCGCAAAACCTTCGGCAAGCATGGCAACTTGTCCAATCCTTACGCTTTTGGCCACTTCCCATCTATGGCTCATCCTAAGGTGAAGCGATTCACCCACACCTTTGAGATTTATGAAGGGACGGTCCTGCCGAAACGCTATCACGGAAAACTATTTGGAGTCGCACCCACCCTCCGTTACGTTGTGGCCAGCGATCTCAGATCACATGGATCCACCTTTCGCACGGAAGACATGGACAAGCCCATCACCATTGGAAAAGATCCTGATGATCGTTGGTTCTCGCCCGTGGACATCCAGACTGGTCCCGATGGCAACTTATACGTGGCCGACTTCCATGCCAGACAGGTCGCTCATTATATCGCCTACTCCAAGGGTCTTACCGATCCCGATCTCGGTCGAATCTATCGTCTCAAAGCCAAGGGAGGTAAGCATGTTCGGTTTGGTGACCCTTTCTCCACCGCCAACCTGTTGCAGACTGCTCTTCGGCACCAGAATCGTTGGCATCGCGAAACCGCACTGCGGTTATTGGGAGACCATCCGGACTCGGCGTGCATACCAAAACTCCGTGCAATTCTTCAAGAGGAATTCGGGCAACCCGCCCTGCAGGCTTTATGGGCTTTGAACTTGTGTGGTGGATTCGGCAA
>CAWVZQ010000741.1:0-1877 GCA_963934405.1 uncultured Opitutales bacterium
CTGGCGGCCAACAAACTATCACGCCAAGCCTCGACATCCAGCTTGCGGGGACTCATGCGCCAAATCAGGCGGTTGTCGCCGTCCTCGGCAAATTTCGTCCCGTCGTGCGAACTACTCATTCGCCAGGTGGCGGACAACATGATGCGGCGGTGTAAGTGCTTCAGCGACCAACCATTCTCCATCAATTCACGAGCCAACCAGTCGAGCAATTCAGGATGGGTGGGCGTTTCACCAAGCATGCCGAAATTGCTCGGGGTGCGTACCAAGGCTTGACCGAAATGCCATTGCCAGACGCGGTTTACCAAGACCCGGGAGGTCAGTGGATTTGCCGGATCCACCACCGACTCCGCCAATTCCAGGCGACCACTGCCCTTTTTATAGGCAGGGGCCTCATCACCCGCAAGGATACGGAGAAACTTGCGCTCGGCGATCTCCCCTCTTTTGGCCAAGTCTCCGCGCAAGGCAACATGCATATTGCCACTGCCCCCATCGGCCAGGACATGAGCGGTGGCTGGCTTGGGCGGAGAATCCTTCTTCTGCTTGGCCAGTTCCTCGTTCAAGGTCTTTTGCTTTTCCTTTTCGGTATCACCCAATTCGTTCACGTTCCCTATCCTGCAGGGCCCGTCGCGTAGGTGCTTGATGAAGACGCCATCGGCGCCGGGGGCCCGCGGTCGACCGTGCCTCTTGCCGCTGGAGGCCATTTTGTTCCGCCACTCAACGTCTTTTTCCTCCAGAGCCTTCAAGATGGGCTCCAGGCGCTCCATGAATTTCCTGGCCGATGCAATGATTTCCTGCTCCGTCGCATCGGTCTTCTCTTTCATCGCGTTCTTCTCGAACCATACCTCGAGAAGCGGAAACTTCGCCCGGTTGCGCAAATCCTTGAGAACACGTTCCCACGCTTCCAGGCGTCTGGGCTCAAGACCCTTCTCCTTGGCATAGGCGTTACGGTCGGCTGTGCCGGTGAGGATCTTTCGCTGCTCATGATAGCGGTAGAGCTCGACGAGGTACTTATCCGCTTTAAGCATGAGGGCGCGCATGGCATCTTCCCTGAGGTCCTCTGACCAAAACTTTATTTCGTCCTGTTTTTTCCTGATCTCCGCCTGGGCTGCATTGTAGGCGTCGACCTGCGCCTTGGGCGCCACTGCCTTGTCGACGTTGCGGGTATTGTTGAATATGCCGGCGATGGCGTAGTAGTCCTTGGCCGTAATGGGGTCGAACTTGTGGTCATGGCAACGGGCGCAGGCTGCGGTCAGGCCGAGAAAAGCGCGGGAAAAGGTATCCACCCGGTCGCTCAAGGTCTCGGCCTTGGCGGCGTTGGTCGCCTCGGCATCTCCGCCGTCCCCCTTGTAGGTCGGGCCGATTGCGAAGAACCCGGTACCCAGCGAATCTTTCTCAGGCTCGATGAGATCGCCGGCAATTTGGCGACGAACAAAATCGTCATAAGGCAAATCGGCGTTCAATGCATTCACCACCCAATCGCGATAACGCCAGGCATTGGGCAGGTCCTGCCCGTCGCCAAACCCTCCCAAACCATCGCTATAGCGGGCCACGTCCAGCCAGTGGCGGGCCCAACGCTCGCCGTAGCGCTCCGAATCAAGCAAACGATCGACCACCTTGGCGAACGCATCCTCCGAAGGGTCATTTAAAAAGTCTTTCACTTCAACGGGTGTGGGTGGCAAGCCAGTCAGGTCGAGAGTGGCTCGGCGAATCAGCATTCGCTTGGAGGCAGGCGGATTTGGTTTCATGCCGGCCGCTTCCAGGCGGGCGAGCACAAAACGATCCAAGTCGGAGCGAGGCCAGTCGGGTTGCTTGACCTTGGGAGGGTCCTGCTTTTTGATCGGCTGGAAGGACCAATGTTCCTGGCGAAACTTATCCCA
>CAWVZQ010000742.1:0-1871 GCA_963934405.1 uncultured Opitutales bacterium
ACGGCACACACCCGAACGAAAAAGGCTACGCGGCTTGGGCTGAAGCCATGGAACCCACCCTCGCAAAACTGCTGGGCGAAGAGCCGGTTATTCCAGCTGACTAACGCGTCCCGATGGACCAAGTGCTAAACCAAGGCCATGACACGATTTGGGCCACCTGACCCACCTTTAATTTTGGGCTGCCCTACAACCACGGTCGCTCCCACGGCGGGGACATCGTCCAAATTGTTGACGTTCTCAATGCCCCATCTTTCGTCTCCAAGCCACGCGTAGTGAACATCGCTTTCCGGTGAATGCAAATTGTCGAAAGAAAACGTATCCACCGCAATGGAAACAACATCCCGTTCCTTCTTGATAAACTCAATCGCATCAATGTGAAATGCAGGCTGACGATGTTCTCCTTTGTCGTTGAGACTTTTGAATTTGGGAGTGTTCACATGTTTTGCCCAACCGCTATTCATCGCGAGGCATGCGCGTTTTGGGATCGGTCCGTGTTTGCTTTCCCAAGCATTGATATCTTCAAGCGTCAGCAAGGCCAAGGGGTCCTCCGTAGACTTGGCTTTTATATCGATCACCGCCAAAGGCAAAACCAAATCCGCCGCAGGGATTTGATCCACGGTACTTCCCTCAGAAAAATGACGAGGCGCATCCATGTGAGTCCCGACATGTTCCCAGTAGGAAATCTTATTTAGATTTATTTTCACCTCCTCATATTTCATGATACGCTCCACCTCCACTATCGCAGGAGGTGAAAAAGTTTTCGTTCCAAAGGTCTTTTCCACCCCCGGAATAAACCACGCCGGAAAATCCGGATGAAGAGTATGACTTAGGTCGACCACCCTGGAAAAGGTCACAGGCTTGTGGGTTTTATTTTTACTCTTTGGTTTTGCAGCGGTTACTTGCCCTGTAGACGCAAGAACTCCCGCTGCTCCAAAACTTTTAAGAAGATTTCTTCGGGAAATCCTGTTACGAACATTTTCAATTATGTTAGGTGAGCACATGATCGTGTTTATTTTAAGTTTTATATGAAACTGCGTGGGAATCTAATTAAATTAAGCAAACTTTGGCAATATTAATGATTCGGATAGTAGGTAGGCTCCCAAAAAAACTTTGATTTAAATGTTACAGCCGAACTAGATTTGTCAGCGATTAAGTAGAAGAGCGGTTTAACTGATAATAGGTCTTCAATTCTTTAGCTGTTCCTGTTTCCATTTTCTCCTAAAAAAATAGAATTGTAGTCTTTTATTGATGCCCAAGGTAGCTCTTGGCGATGAATTCCCCAAGTTCAACAATGCCGGCAGTGGAGATGACGAGTTTCTTTTCCTGCGAGGGTAGATTGAAGGCCTTGAGGTGAATGAGCGTCGGGTCGGCTGCGGCAGCCATGGCAATGTTGGCGACCACATCGATGTTGTTCACGCTCTTGTCGTCGGTGGGCGGTTGCTGGCTGACGTACCATTTTAGCGCGGGCCGCTCGAGGTCCTTGCGGCTTTGTGCGATGATGGCCTGCAGGCGCTCAGCGGCTTGTTTGCGGTACGGATGGAAGGACATGTCGTTTTCACCGAGGTGATAAAAAATGCCTGTCAACTCCACCTCATGCCCCTTGGCTTCGAGTTCCTGAACCGCTTCCTTGGTGAAGTCGATGAATTTGGGATAGAGGTGGCGCGACTTGGCCATGCTGCCTTCGGGTGTCCAATCGATGATCTGCGATCCGCTGTGGGTGAATTTCGCAATGGCGATATTGCCGGGAACCTCCCCTTCCAAGATTTGCGCAAAACTCAGCTCAGGCCCGAACGTGTCATAGTAACCGGTGAGGCCCAGCGGTTCCCAGCCATTGGAAGTTTTGTAGCCGCCGCCGAGGTTGTATTTGTAGG
>CAWVZQ010000743.1:0-1871 GCA_963934405.1 uncultured Opitutales bacterium
CTGGGCACGCTTAACTATTCTGCATACCCTCACCGCCAAAAACCTCAATGCGACTTGGATATTGGGTTGCATATAGAACGCTTTGAGCAAGTTTCCGGAGCAAAGGTGACGCTAGTCGGAACATGGCAGCTCTTCCGTGATAACCAGCAAGTTTATGCCGAAGCCTTGGCCGAAAAAATCGAATTTCCATCTTCTGCCGCTGACGCAGATAAAACTGCCCAAGTCACGGCGCTCAGTCACACGCTTAGAAAAGTTTCCGAGCGTATTGCCGCCGGCTTGGTTCGACGTTTGGAGACTGAATAATTCGGATCTCAGGAGATAAAGCCTATTCTCACGAAAGAATTCTAGATGGCTGCATTCTTTACCGTGGTTGTTATCCTGCTCGGAATCAGTGGAGCCACCTATATTCATCTGCGCACGCGAGCTAAAGACGCTCAACGCTTAGACGCCGAAATGAGCGAAGATTTCTCAGAGGAATTTGAACTTGATGAGCAAGGGCAACCTTCGGAGAAAGGTATGGAAGAGATGGTCGAGTGGTTGGAAGATGATCTGCGGGAAAGCCGTCTAGTTCAGTCGGTGGAAATCGAAAGTGTTCAAGAACTCCCTCAAAAACACAGCGATGATACCTCATGAGATTCTCCCGCGACAAATAAGCATTTGCGCATAGACAGTTCCCCCCTCTAGGTATTGAATCTCGTATGCATCCTTCGATTTTAAAATAAACCTGCACTGTTCCCTTTTTTCTGGAATCTCGCTGGCCCTAGCTCTAATTTGATGTTCTCTAAACCTATGAAATACTTAATGAAGTTTCTAAACTGCTTTCTCGTAACTATTTTCAGTTTCTCCGCTCAGGCAGAGAATTGGGCCAATTGGCGTGGACCGAATTACGATGGGTCTACCTCCTCATCAAAACCGGTGCCCGTTAAGTTCGATGCCAAGGATCGTGTGAAGTGGAAAGTTTCCCTTCCCGGTGCCTCATCAGGTACGCCAATAGTCTGGGACGATCGCGTCTTCATCTCTTCCATTCGAATCTCAGACGCAAAAACCGGCACTGGCCAGCTACTTGCCATGTGCGTGGATCGATCAACTGGAAAAATCCTCTGGGAACAAAACGCCGGGAGCGGTTATCGACCGGGAAAAGGAGATGGCTTTGATTATCAACTCGATTCTAAGGCAACCTATGCGAACGCTTCCCCCGTAACCGATGGTAACCTCGTCGTATTTTCTTACGGTAATGGTGACTTGGTTGCCTACGACATGGGGGGCAAGGAACTTTGGCGACGCAACATACAAAAAGACTATGGCGACTTCTGTTTTCAGTGGACTTTTTCCGCATCGGTCACTCTTCACGCAGGTAAGCTATATCTTCCGATCCTTCAAAGGAACGAGCCTGTCCATGGCAGAGGCAAACCGAACGCCCCTTCCTTCCTGCTTTGCATGAATCCCAAAACAGGCAAGACCATTTGGCAGCATCAGCGACACTCGGACGCCAATAAGGAATCACTTGAGTCTTTCGGCACGATTATCCCTCACAAAGGCCAACTGCTCGTCGCGGGCGGAGACGTTCTGACGGGACATGACCCAGCTACCGGGAAGGAAATTTGGCGTTGGGGAACATGGAATCCCGGCCACAAGCAACAGTGGTGGCGCCTTGTACCTTCTCCCGTAGCAGGTTCGGGCGTGGTCCTTGCATGCGCCCCGAAGAAGGCACCCGTTTATGCGGTAAAACTGGGTTTCACCAGCACCCATTCCGGCAAGGACGACTTGGCTTGGGAAAGTTCAGCCAATCCCCAAGTTACCTCCGACGTACCCACTCCACTCTTTTATGGCGGGAAGTTCTATGTCCTTAGCGATCTCAAGAAAACATTATC
>CAWVZQ010000744.1:0-1871 GCA_963934405.1 uncultured Opitutales bacterium
AACCACCATTTAGACCGAAGTCACCGTTCGCGAAACCACTCGTGCAGGTGATTGCTCGGGTCGAGTCGGTTTGTATGGCAAGGGCAATGATTTCGATCATGGCCTTGAGTTGTTCTTCCGTACGATTCCCTGGTTTTGGTTCGGGGACGTCTGTCTTGGGTTTGGGGCGTTCCAGCCAGGGTTCCTGCTGACCGATCTTTTTTTCCAATGTGCGAACCGAGTCAAAGTACTCCTCAAGTTTACGTTGGTCGTTTTTGCCGAGTTGACCGTTCAGGGACTTCGCCTGGTCCATTACCACGTCGAGAATGCTGTTCTGGCGTTTGAAGCGTTCGGCTTCGGAAGTCTTCTTCTGTGGCGTGTCCTCAAAGAACATCGCCTTGTAGGCGGCTCTCATGTCCATGTTGGGCACCTGTACTCCTGTTCGAGTAAAACTAAGCAGGTTGCGTTCGCGTACTCCGAGCGTCATCGATGGAAAACGGGTGGCTGCGCCATGATGCTCCGCTAGTTTTTGGTCTAGGCTGATGTTCCCCTCGGAGTAATTGTGAGCGAGGATCGGGCGAACGCCACTAAGAAAGACGGGTACTCCTTGGTGACCTCCCGTGAAGCCATGGTCGAGGTTCTGGAACAAGGTGATGTCCTTACGGTGCTTTTCCAGCGACTTCAGGGTTTCGGGCATGTCGTATTTCGCCCCGGGCTGATTGACGTCCGGAAAGAAAGCCTTCTGGTAAACCCCGTAGTTGTTGGACAGGCAGACGAATCGTTTTACGGGCTTGCCCTTGGCCGCAGCCGCCATGGCTGGTGAAGTCAAGGATTCCATCAATGGCAGGGCCATCGCCACGCCTGCGCCTCTTAGAAAACTTCGTCTATTTAAATTTGTGTTCATTACCTAGATCTCCTTTGAGTACCGGTTACTACTGCTTCTAGAACTGTATCTAATAATCTTGTATAAAGAGCTTGGTATTTCAAGGCATTAAAAGCCGAGATCACCAAATTCTTTTTTGGGCTACAGTCTCTATGGAACCTTATTTATCGTAAGGTATACCAACTCCTCGAAACCGGTGCCATCGGCCGCATCGAGCTTTATTTTCATCTGCATTTGATTGACCGGTTGAACAACGGCAATTTTCAGAAGAGCTGTACGGCCTTCATCGGAAAGAAGCACCGCTGCCACGGGAACCTCGTCCTGTCCCGTCTTACCGGGGTTACTCAGAGAGTATTGCCTGGACCCGTAACTCGCGGCCCACTTGTAATTCCATTGTTTGATTTGATAACGGCCGACATCGGTTGCAGTCTTGGGGTCGAGCTTGAAGTTGAACTTCAGTTCTATCCCGTCGGGCCGCACCTTGACGTCGGTTAACAGCTTGGCCGGTTTGCCCGTGTAGCGAAAGCGGTGGACATGCCCTTGGGAAAGGCCCTTGCGCCCGCCCCCGTTCCATCCGTTCAAGCCCGTCGCGTATACCTGTCCGTCCTTCGGGTTGACGCGGGCCCGATGAATGCCGGTGGAGGCATCGATCTTCAAGCGGGTGATGGCGGCCTGTACTTGTCCCTCGATTTCTTGGAGCATCATGTAGTAGAGCCACCCCTTGCCGAAGCTCGTATGGAGCAGGCGTCCAGATAGGGGGCCCCACCGCGGATCGTCGACCCAGAGCTGTCCCCCGGACGAATTGTCGAAGTCCTGCGGCATCCAGATAATCGGCTGGTCGAAGGTTTTCGGTGGGACGACTTTCCTGTGGTCGATTCGACCACCGTCGGGGGCCCAGAGCTTTTTCCCGTGCGCATGGGTTTGGACATATCCGTAGAAGCCGTCGGGCTTGCAGAGGCTCACCTTGGACGCGGGCATCCAGCTTCCCTGGTTGTCGCTCACGGTAACT
>CAWVZQ010000745.1:0-1869 GCA_963934405.1 uncultured Opitutales bacterium
GGATTGGTTGCCGGCACACCCGGCGAATACGTCACTGAGGCCGTTGTAAGCAAATCAATAGACTGGCTGAAGAAAGACAGGGACAAGGACAAGCCGTTCATGCTGATGGTGCAGCACAAGGCGCCGCATCGCTTTTGGCTTCCGCCAGTTCACCTTCTGGAGGAATACGTCAGCAAGAACTATCCCGAGCCTGAAAACCTGTTCGATGACTACAAGGGGCGCGGTACTCCCGCCCAGACGCAGGACATGACCCTCCGAGTGACCATGGACCTCGCCCTCGACAACAAGATGGTGCCTTTCCGTCAGGACCGGATGAACGATGCACAGCGCAAGCAATGGAACAAGGTCTACGATGGGGTCCGGGCCGACGTCCTCAAGAAGCGTCCCCAAGGGGATGATCTCGTGCGCTGGAAATACCAGCGCTACATGGCCGACTATCTGGCCTGCATCAAGTCGCTTGACGAGTCGGTCGGGACAATGCTCGATTATTTAGACAAGTCCGGTTTGGCCGAGAACACAGTAGTGATCTACGCCTCGGACCAAGGATTCTTCCTTGGCGAACATGGCTGGTTTGACAAGCGCTTCATGTACGAGGAATCATTGAAAACACCATTGCTTGTTCGTTGGCCGGAAGTGGCTAAGCCAGGCACCGTGAACAAGCAAATGGTGTCCAACTTGGACTTCGCACAGACCTTTCTCGACTTGGCGGGCTTGGACCAACCATCCGACATGCAGGGCAAAAGCCTCAAACCCTTGTTCGAGGGCAAGGAGGCCAAGGACTGGAGAGAGTCGGTCTACTACCACTACTACTGCTTCCCGGAATATCATGCCGTTCGACGTCATGACGGTGTCCGTAACAGTCGCTACAAATTAATGCACTTCTACGACTTGGACGAATGGGAACTCTTCGACCTCAAGAAAGATCCCAAAGAAATGAGGTCGGTGCACGACAACCCAAAGTACGCCGACACTCTCATGCACATGAAGGGTGAGCTGGCCAAGTTACGGAAACAATACAAGGTGCCTCCTGCCCCAAATTTGCGGAAGGGAGAGACCTTGTTTCCCCCTTGGTCGGAATTCGGCACCTTCGAGGTGGGTCTAGGCAACGATGGGTGGATCTCGCTCTTCGACGGCAAGTCCCTGAAAGGGTGGCGACAGCCCGACCAACCTAATGAGAAACTCGCGGAGCAGATTCCCGAACTCACGGGGATCAAGGTGGTGAACGGGGAAATCCACCTATCTCCCGACCCCCAAGTGTTTTACCTGCATACGCGGGAATTTACCGACTTCATACTCGAACTGGAAGCCAAGATGCCCGAGGAGGATTTTGATTCCGGCGTGGGCTTTCGTTGCGTGTTGCCCAAAGAAGCTGGTTTGCCCAAAGGATACCAAAGCGAGATCTCGGATATTCGCAGCGGCGGTATTTTCGACATCGGGGTCGGTTGGGTGAACCCCCAGGAAGAGAAGGAGCAAATCGACGCCTTCGTGAAACGCACGAATACTTTTCTACAACCCGGAAAATGGAATCAGATAAGGGTGCGCTGCAAAGGCAGTCATATCAAGACTTGGGTCAACGGACAGCTTTCAAGCGATATCAAGGACGACACGCACAAGAGTGGAACAATCGGTTTGCAACACCACTCCAAGGAAGGCCTTTACCGTTTTCGCAACCTGCGTATTCTGGAAATCTGATACAAATAGCCTGCAAATTAGTGAAGACAGGCCAAATGATTCGAACAGACCTTCAATCCAAATAATATCATGAAGAACCTCCTCTGCATTTTCGCCCTACTATCCTTTCAGTATCTGGCACTGGCTGAAAACAATGATTTCAAAACACTTTTCGATGGCAAGACCCTCAATGGATGG
>CAWVZQ010000746.1:0-1866 GCA_963934405.1 uncultured Opitutales bacterium
AAAACGCCAAGGAAAGGTTGAATGCCCAGAACGAATAATCGCGTAATGCCTCTTCGCGAGAAAAATCGTGATGGATGTGCATGTCAGGGTTTTTTAGAGCCTTGTCGGTTTTCTTGCCCCCGTCCATGAGTAGACCGTCTTCCTCTGGAGTATCCCGGAAAAGTAACCATGCCAATGGGCCCATTAACACTATAGTTGCAGTGCCCATTACGAACCAAGCTCCGTCGTAATGGTATCTTTCGATTAGCCAATCGAGTGCTCTCGGAGCGATTGAGTAACTGAATGAAACCAGCACTCCGCTTACAGCCAGTGCTAGACCCCGCTTATGATCGAACCATTTTCCGATCGCATTACGGCATGTCATGGACAGGACGCCTTGAGCAGCGGCTCGAATCAGAAAAAAACCTACTCCGATAACAAGAAAAGCGGCAATCCCAGAAGGTAAGACTTGGGCAAGGGAACTGCTCAGTTGGACGCTGTTTGCCAGAAAAAGTAGAACGAATCCCGTGGTCACAATTGAAGCCACTGCCATTTTCCGTTCCCCCCAGCGGTCAAGTACTCGCCCTAGCCATGGTAGAGAGAAACCGCTGGCCACAGTGCCCAAGCAGTAGGCGAGACTCAGTTCAATGCGACTCAGGCCAAGTTCCTTGATCAAAATATCTGTGAATACGCTGAACCCCATGGTTTGCCCCGGGATACTGAAAATCGATCCTAACGTGGCAGCAAATACGATCACCCAACCATAAAAAAATGGGCAATTGCTAGGGGCAAAAGGTGTTCGGACCCCCCAAATGCCTTTGGCGGACGGGCAGGGGCGATGGCTTGACGAATCAGCGGGCAAGATCAAGCACAGGACCGAGAGACATCCTTTTCAAATGTTAGAAAAGCATTTTCTCTAAGGTCAATTAATGCACGACCAACTCGACATCATAAAACTTCGAGGCGTTTTTCCAGTAGAGCTTTTCTAGCGTCGTGCGCCCCATGGGTTTGAAGAATTCGTTGATAATGCTTAGTTGCTCCTCGTATTTACCGCCCCTATCCGTTACCGGCCAATTGCTTCCATAAATAATGCGATCTTCTCCGAAGGCATCGTAAATCACTTTGAAGATGGGTGCATAATACGAGAGCTCTTTTGGTGCAGGACTTTGACCGCTGCGCTGGAAAATACCACTCACTTTGCAATGCACATTGGTATGATTCGCCGCTTTCTCGACCGCCGCGGACCACTTTGCATCGGCCTGTTCACCGGTAATGGTCAAGCCTGTTAAGTGATTGATCAGAATCTTCAGAGTCGGCACCCGGTTCGCTATCATGGAAACATCCGCCAAGTCGAAATTTGACATCAGGACGTCCAGCGTCAGGTCTTTGTCGGCAAGTAGTTGCAGGTCACGCCAAACGGCGTCCGTGAAGAAATCCCTCCCCCTCGGTCGTTGGCGCATACGTAACCCGACAAATCGTTTATCCTTGGCGAAGCGATTCAATAACCCGGCGAATTCATCGGTCCCAATTGGAAGGTTTCCGACCAATCCAAGGTAACGTTCCGGATTGTGCTTCACCAAGTCGAGCGCCCACTGGTTGTCTTCCACTCGGTCACTCGCCTCGACAATCACGGTGGCCGTAATTTCGTTAGCTTCGCAGATCGTGTCGAAGTCTTTTGACAAGACGGGCCGATAAAGCACTTTGTCTGTAACTGGAGGCCATGGAACTCCTTCCGACCTGTTGGTGTCGTACAGATGAATGTGGGTATCTATAACTGGGATAGCGGCGGACTCGCTTGCTGGCTTTTCCGCTCCACAACCAAAGAGCAATGCCATTGACGAACAGAGTATGGTTAGTTGGACTTGGATGCTTGAAGTCATGTCGGAT
>CAWVZQ010000747.1:0-1863 GCA_963934405.1 uncultured Opitutales bacterium
GCATGGAACGCACCCAAGTGAGTTCTTCATTGGTGTATGGATCGTTCGTGATGAATCGACACTCCCAAGTGTTGAAACCCTTGAACTGGGGATCCAGTTCTCCCGCAAGGAAAGCCTTTTCATAATGCAGGAAGCGCGAGACCTGGCCGTCCGGGGTTCGGTGGTCGGTAAAGACAATACCATTCACGCTGCCCTTGTTATTCTCGTCCAGCCAAGGTTGATGGATGGCGGTACCCAAAGCGAGGCGTTGTAGGATTCCCGGCTTGCGGGCCAGTTCGCTTGCCTCGAGAATGGCATGGTAGACCTGCATGGCCTCGCCATACTCTCCGCCATTGGCACCGCCTGAGGTCAAAACCTGTTTCATTAGGGGCTCGTCGGCAAAAAGCTTGTCGAGCAAAGTCTTGTGGCCGTCACTCTGTTGGGCAAACTCGGCCAAACCCGCCGGGGTGCCGTGACGAAGAATCGCTCCTTTCATCAACTTGCCGTCCCAAGCGTCGCTACCGAGCAATTTCGCGGTGTCGGCGATCAGACGTCGAGCGCTTTCAAGCGCCTTGGCCTCGGCGAGCGGTTTGGCCACGTGGTATGCTTTGTGAACGGATTCGACGTCATCCTCATGTGGAGCCTTCAGCGCGCCGAGTTCGCTGCGGGCGGCTTCAAAAGCCTCTTTCTTTTGGGCGTCGATTTCAGGCAGGGCAGCCGAAATCTCTTTGCTAATTGCATCAAGCTGGTCGGAGTATGCTTTCTCCAGCGCCTGGCCACGTTCGGTCAGCACCGGCTCAGGACCTTTTTTTCGAGCCGGGGAAGAAAGTGGCAAACTCGCAACGGCTACGAGGAGTCCGAGCAACAGACGAATGGAAGGGCAGGGTGTTTTCATTTTGATTCCTCTTCTTTTCATTTACTTTCTTTCGGATTTCTTGCGGATCAAGGTGATTGCCTTTTGCGCAAAGCGACTGCCAAGGACTGGGTAACTCTCTTTCGGAAAATGCACCCCGTGTTCGGGTTCGCTGAGATCGTCCGTGTCTATCCATTCCCCATGTTCGGCGTCCTCTGCAAGTTTGACCAGCACTTTACGCATGGCTGTCCAATTGGTATCGCTCATACGTGAGTCATTGATCCGGCCGACTACAAAAGCGACGTCCTTTCGTCCCAAGTCGGTTTTTAGTCGCCCCAACAACCTCAGAAAGCTTTTTTCGTAGGCAGGACCCAATCCGCGCTTCCCATCCGACTCGCCCTGCATCCAAACGAAGGTGATGGTATCAAACGGTTTGCCATCATAGGCTTCCCGGGCTTTCTCGATTAAGGGTCCGTATTCCTGGCCGTGCTGTAGCTTGGTGCGTTCCGAAGGGACCCCCTTGCCCGGAAACCGGTAGTTTTCGGGAAACTCATAATCCTTGTCCCAAAAGCGGATTCCGCGACCTGACTTGCTATGATGAACAACCACGACCTTGTCTTTGCCGAAGGCATCTTCGACCGTTTTGGCGAAGCCCGCTTTTAATCCACCCGTCATATTCGACTGACCGGACAGAACAAACAGGTGATTGCCGCTCTTTTGGAGGTTTGCCGACAGACCGCAGGCCAAAGCCAAAAAGAAAATAAGGAGGACGGATTCCCGAGGGCGTTTGAAACGAATGAGAAAATGGAACATTTTTCCAGCTCTTTACCGTTGATAAACCGGAATATACCGATTCGGAGTACCTAGTATGATAATGGCCATGGGCGTTTTATGAGGGTAATCCTTCTCCTTTTCCTGCCACGACCCGTTGGGTTGCTGCAGGGAGATAAGAGAGTCTCGAATCTTGGGATACCACTTGGCGTAGCGGTCCTCGCCAGCCTGAACCATGGCCTGCATCGCATAATAATGGG
>CAWVZQ010000748.1:0-1861 GCA_963934405.1 uncultured Opitutales bacterium
TGCCGTATTGACCTTTGTTAGAAACACTTTCGGCAACAACGCTTCGGTGATAAAACCCGAGACCGTCAAGTCTGTCCGTCAAAAAACACTAAACCAAAAAGTCTTTTACGAACCCGAGCAACTTCTAGAAGAACACCCACATTGATGAACAAGCTTTAATTATAGGTTCAAACGGAGGCCCAGTTCAGCTTGGTGAATGGGCATGGAATCAAACTCTCGCAAGTCGTCTAGATATGTGAAGCGGTATCCAAAATGAGCCGCGCATAGGTCTGAAAAAGCGTATTCTATAGCCATACGGATGCTTCCTTGGAAAAGCAGGTCGTCATCTGCGGTAGGAGTGGCAGAGACACTGGGAAGTGTAAAGCTTTCATCTCTATAAGTTAAGCCAATCGATACTCCTGCATGAAGGTTAAGCGAATGTCCCATAGCAAAGTCCCGACCACCATATATAGCCAGAGTACGACTAGTAGAAGCTCCAGTTGCGGGCGTCGAAAATGCCCCGAAAACAGCTTCTTTATATCCGAGTCGTCGATAATCGATCTCGGGCCCGATTGTCCATTGTCCGAATTGTCCCCCAAATGCTATCGAGAAATCGATCCCGGTTCGTGTGCGGAGAGCGAGCCCTGAGGTTCCGTATCTTCTTTCATTGGCGAAGGCTATGCCCGAGTTGACGAAAAGGAAATAATTGCCGCGCGAACGAACTGTGAAAACGCTCATGACTGGTAAGTTGCTTTCAAAACTGATTTTTTGTTTGCTTGGTTCAGTTGTTTTATCAGTTTGTAGTTCGAGCAAACCCTGTCTGATCAGGTGTAAATCATCTTGGACTTCAATGATGGCAGCGGTTCGCTTAAGGACGAGCGGATTTGGTGAGACCTTTTTACTACTAACCTCTGGAATCGCGGATGATAGTGCCGGAGCGACTACTGGTCTCTCATTATTTGACTGCAAGGTTTGCAAATCTTTTTTGATCTGAACTAGTTCACGCTTTAGTTCGTTGACATGTTGTTCCCTGACAAAACCTGAATTAGGTTCTTCTTGACCGTGTGATCTCGAGACCAGATAGATCGAGAAAATCAACATTTGGAATAACAAGCGAAGGAGAGGGGGGGGGGTTATGAGGCGAATCATTTTTTCTCTATTTTGACGAGACCTCGTCCTTTTGCATAGTACTCGATCAAGGTACCTTCGGACGAATGTACAATTAAGCGTAGGCAGTTCTCAATAATTTCGCCCGACTGAAGGCGAATCTTGGAAGTAAGGTTACTCACGACCGCATAGTTCTGGGGGATGGCGGAAGCGTCCGTCCAACTTTTCCATCCTGCTTCCGGAATGGAGGGAAGGAAAAGGTGTAGAAGATCAGTCGATTGTTGATTGCGTTTTTCTCGCATGATCCAGACGGTTCCCTTTCTGTCACGTGCGAACCATCTGGTTTCCCAGAGACCGTTGACTGGCGTGGCGTTGATCACGAGGCAATCGACGCCATTGACTTTTTCTGTTTTAGTTGCCTGTAAAGTGAGTTTCTGACCCCCTGCTTGATCGACTGGTCCGGACCATCCCTCAGTCCAATTGAGGTAGGGGTGGTTAAGTTCAGCGGAATCTGGCTGGAAGTTGCTGTCGGTCGAGATCTTGGCTGAAGGAAGACCCAGAGCATTTGCGAAAAAATTGGAACTAGAATGCTGAGAGGTTTTCGTTCCTCCCGACCCGATGCTGACAAGTGGCGAACTGCCGGTGAGGGCAATCTGGAAGATGGCAGTCTTTTTCTCCTCCTTGGTCAGGTGGGTTGCGTTCTCGATGACGGATGCGATCCCCTGGATGCCGCCCGCAATCGACCTGAACTTGGCTCCGATGCTCATGCTTTTTT
>CAWVZQ010000749.1:0-1861 GCA_963934405.1 uncultured Opitutales bacterium
CACATGCGTGGCTCCCTCATCAAGTAGAAGGTCACAGTGAATTTCATCCGAACAAACAGACAGATCATGACGGAGACAGAATTCCCCAAAGCGTTCCAACTCGGTACGAGTAAATTGCGTACCCACCGGATTGTGAGGGTGGCAAAAGAGGAAGGTCTTGGACTGAGGAGAAGTTGCATTCGTGAGGGCGCCGAAATCGATTGTGTGCCTGTCTCCTTCAAGAGTCATCGGGATGCCTATGAGGTTTTGTCCAAAATTCCCAGGAGCCGTTAGGAAGGGGGGGTAAACGGGTATGTTGGAGAGAACTTCATCGCCCTCTTTCCCCATTGCTCGAATGGCGATGTTGAAACCACAGACCATACCTGGAAGCCAAACCAACCAATTAGGTTGAATCCGCCAGTCGTGTAGCCTGTCCATTCGCTCGAGAATTAGTTCGGTCAAAGCAGGCGATGGCTTCCCGTAACCGAAGTGCCCAAAACGGGCGAGCTCTTTGGCGATTTCAATGACTTCCGGGGCGGCGCGATAATCCATATCAGCCACCCAAAGAGGCAAGATGTCACGTCCTTCGTACTTACCCCATTTAAGGCTGTTTCGACCTCGGTGGTCGGGAACCTCGTCAAAAAATGGATCGGCGTGGCTCAACGCCAAAGTCCAGCAAGTCTACTGCCAAGAGTAGAGGTATTTAAGACCGATGAAGTTAAAGTCTTTCTCGGCGGGGCGTTGATAGTCGATCGATATTCCATGAATATCATTGATCCACCATGTGAATCCGACGTCCCATTTCCAATCATTGTCACCGAAATCGCTCCACATCCCGTAGAAACTTCCACCGAAGTACATGGAAAGATCATCTGTGAACAACATTTCCGAGCCCACCATTAGACTCCAGTTAAAGCCGTTGTCGTCCAGATGCATTTCAGCGCCATCGCTGAAGTAACCGAGACCAATGCCAAAATAAGGACGGAACATACCGTTTTGAAAGACATAGTCATCGTAATGCATTATGTAATCCAAGGTTAGCCCCCAAGAAGTTTTGTCTCCACCAGGAACCAGATCGTAGTTTCCGTATTCCAGCGCAAGTCGCCAATCGGCTGATTGTGTTGCGGGACTGTTGGCCATTATTGAAAGGACGTCACCACTGTCTTGCTGGCGTTGCTTGTCGCCATCCGCCATGGAATATCCAAATCCTAGATAGTACTCTCCAAGACGCGACTTTCCAGATAGGGAAGCTACCCAGCAGAGTGACAGGAAACAAAGAAAATGTCTAAAGAATGCTTGATTCATATTAAGGTATACTAGAACAAGCTCGGATATTTATAGTCAACGAATAAATGGTAAGCCAATCATCTAGAGTAAGGGTTTGAGAATCATTGCAGCACTCTTAAAAAGGCGTGCCGCAACCTTTTTGCGGGCAAAAAAACCGAGTTGTGGGAAATTACCAACGTCCTCCCAATTCTCGTAAAACATGGGATTTGATGGCAGTACTGGTTCCATTCCTTCCCTGAGACGAAAAGATGAATAAATCCGAAAGGGCCAAGGATCGATTAGGGGTAGGCTTTCTGAAATACGATTAAGAATTCTGTTGAATGTTCGAATGACGGGAACACCTTTCTGGATCGCAATCCGATAACTATTTTCCGGTGATGCAACCAACTGGATGCTTTTACGGAGCTTTTTCGCGAATACCTTGTCCCTAACGATTAGACCGACTTCGGTATTGTAATCGACCGATCGAGGGTCAAAATTGAAGGAACCGACATAGGCGACTTCTTCGTCGATCACCATCGATTTGGCATGCATTGACAAGAAAGGTGGGGTGCGTAGGTAGTCGTTTCGGCGATCGAGTCGGTGAATAGTTTTT
>CAWVZQ010000750.1:0-1855 GCA_963934405.1 uncultured Opitutales bacterium
TCGGCTTCAGGTCGGAGGCATCTATGAGCAGACGGTGACACTCCATGGTGATGGTACCCTTGGCTTTGTTCATTCGCACGACGCCGTAACCGGAGGCCTTGCCGTGTAAGGTGTTGAGGCGACTTTTGCTTTTGGTTGGTGTCGGATTACCAATGGCATGTACCGTTAAAATGTTCTGAAGACCGTCTTTATACTCTCCTGTATTGGGCAAACCTGCTGCAGGGCGATTGCGGACGGGGCGTCCCTCCTTGTCCGGTCGCCAAGAGCGAGGATAACCCGCCGCGATGCTGGGAACGCAAAAGGAGTATCCTGCGTCTCCCCATTGTTCTATTCCGTGATGTACGATCGAGGCGAGGTGCTGGTCCCCCGCGTAATGGAAGACGAAACCGCGACGCAATTCTTCGAGAGCTCTATTACGCCCTGTTTGCGGCCAACCGTTGCTGTCGAGATCCGCGACAATGTACTGCTGCCCGCCGCCATGGTAGTTCGCGAGGTTACAGAATATGGTTTGGGAAAGCGCCATTTTCAAGTCGGTGCCCTTCCAGTCCTCGGCAAAGTGGCGAAGAAACTTTAGTTGGCGTTTTCCTAGGAGGACTAATCCCTCTTTGTCGATGGATTTTGTGTCGAACTTTGGGTCGCGAATATGGTCGGGTCGCCCTTTCCAGGAATTCACTTTTCCTTCCGGACCAGACTTGAACTTGCGATCCTCCAGCACGGCAAACCCGATTCGTCCGTAGATCATGTCGCCATAATAGACGCCGATACCTTGTTCGACGGGCGTGGGGTCGAAGGGTGCCGGGTGGTGTGCTGTTTGGGTTCGCTGTACGGCGTTCACAAAGTCGGGGTGCATGGCATATCCACCTGCTGAGTGCCCTTTCATTCCGCCGGAATCCCTGCCGCTTTGGCCCCATATGTTCCCTTGGTAGACGTCGTGGTCGTCGGGTAGGGCAATGGTGGGGCGATCACGCATCAAATCACGAAATGCCCATCCCCAAAGGTAGATCTTTCGAAGATAATTCAGAACTGCGAGATCCACGGGATTTCGATGGATCCCGTATCCTCCGACATCCTCGTAGATCTGGTCGCCCGAGAAAAAGAGGACGTCCGGGTTCACGATGCCTACGTTTTTTACAAGTTTACTGTTTGGAAAGGCGGTGTCCTTGTTGCCGGTAAAGCCTGCCACCACAATTTCCTTCTTCTCCTTCGGGTCCTTTCGGATTATTCCGTCGAAATACTTTTCCTTTACGGAACCGTCTCGTTTTCTGTCTTTGAAAGCGATGCGATAGGGGACATCGCGTGTGTCGTGCCATCCTTCGATCCTGAAGGTGGCGGTGCGAGAGAGAGGATCTATAATCGAGTGGGCGGTTTTTTGCCAATTCCCTTTAGCATCTTTCGCATCTAGCCTAAGTTGTTTGGATTCCTTCTCTCCCAGTGGTGGCATCTGAGCGGTTAAGTTTAGCGTCCCTCGACTCAACGTATGCATGGCGTATAGGATGGGCCCAAATGCGAGATCGGGACGAGCCTCCATCTTGTCACCACTTAACTTCCAGTCGGAAAACCAAAAACGAGCTAGTTTGGTGATCCCCTTGACGGCGAGTCCACTGTCCATGTTGCAACCGATGGCAATGTTGCCGACCAGCGTCTCGCCTTTGGCGACCTGCCAGGAAAGGCGACCCAGTTCCTTGTCGGTTGCGGCTTCAAGAGCGATTATGCGAAGAATGTAATTATCACCCCGTTTGGGCGGACGGGCGTCGAGTCGCAGGGTGAGGTCTTCCACCGATGGCAGTGCTTCCTTAGCCAGTTTCTTGCCGATGAACAGCTTGCCGTTCGCCTTCACGCCTGCGACTAATCCCTT
>CAWVZQ010000751.1:0-1854 GCA_963934405.1 uncultured Opitutales bacterium
CGTTGCGAGAACCCGCCTCGGTGGGGTTGAAGGTTTCGGGATGAAAGGTTCCTCCTGCGTCGAAGTTGGAGGCGGACTGGAGTTGCCGACCGTGGTCATGGCTGTCGATGAATTCCTTGCCTTTCCACTTTATCGAGTGGATGGCGCCGGCGAGACGTGAAGTGGTGGTGACGACGATCTCCGAACCCATTGCAGGCCCCCGAATGGTGGCGTCTCCGGAGGGTGGAACAATATGAGCTCCCGAGCTTGAAGGTGAACCCAAACCTATGCGGGAGACGGTAAGACATTGGACGGAAAGAGAGCCTTCGGCAGGAAAGGGATCGAGACGGAGATGGGTGAGGGTGGCGTTGGTTTCCAGATGGAAAGTGAAGTCGGCAAAGTCTTCGGTCGGGTAAAGCGGTACGAAGGTTGAACGTGTGGAAGCGTAGCCTTGCTTTTCGCCTCGCCAAAAAAGTTGAGCGGGCGCGTAGGTGTTTGCCCGACAACGGAGGTTGACGAGAAGCGGCCCGCGTGTTCCCGCAGGAAGAGCGGTTTTGAGGAAAGGGTCGTCAGTCTCGGAGCGGATAGTCACGGCCCCCTGCGCTTGATCCATCTTCAGGTTGTCGCTCACTTCCCATTCGGAATTGACGACTGCTATCTCGCGAAACTCGCGACTGATATGAGGTTCGCCTTTTGGTATGAGCCAACGGGCCTCGCGAACGATTGTCTCAGCGGGAAGAAAGCTTGTGACCGCAAACAGAAGAGCGGCTTGAGGCAACCGAAGCTTCGGAACTTTCACTTGCTACTCTTGATGAGCCAAGCGATAGCAGCGCTTGCGACTAGTTCGTGGCCACCATTGAAAAGGGTGATCCGGGCTTTTGAAGATGCGCTCCGAAAGAGCGGTTGCTTTTTGCCGTAGCTGAGGTCTTTGCCCGAGAAGACATGAGAGTTAGGGACTTTGGCGGTTTGGACGAGTTCGTCGATGAGGGCTTGTGGAACTTGGTCTTTTTCCTCTGCGACTGAATTGAAGGCGTGGAGACTGTGGCTGACGGGGACGCTTCCGGAGTGACCGTCTCGAATGCCGGCATTTATGTCTAGGTTTACGATGCCCTTTGCTTTGGGCAAGTAGGTGAGTGGTGACCGTTTGTGATATTGCTCATCCACTTTTTCTGATGCCTTGGGAGCGCCACCGCAGGAGAGTTCGATTTCACGTGCATATTTCCTACCCTTGGCTTTGCATTCGGCGTGCCAGGCCGCGAGGTCGGATATGGGTACCCAGGCCGATACACCTGCCCAAAGGTGGGGAGCTCGTCCGGCCATGAGGAGGCTCATGTAACCACCGCCCGACGTGCCGATCAGGAGAATCCGTTTCTCGTCTACATTTGCTTGTTTCTTGGCATACTCGACGGCATCGAGGACATCTTGTACGGCGAGATCGGAGCCCGTGGCCTTGGGGTTTCGGTTTGGACCTCGGAAGTTCGGGTGGACGTAGGCCCAACCGTTTTTGACGCAATGATCCTCCATTGTCTTGTGTAGTTTCTGGCGGTAGTCGGCGCTCCAGGAATGAAGAGTGACGAGGAGAGGGACAGGCACATCGTTTTTGTTCGGAGCAAAGAAGATGGCAGGTTGTTCGGAACCATCGATCGAACTGGTGATTCGCACCTCGCGGACTTGGCCGAGGAGGAGTGCTGGAATTAGAAAGACTGCCGCCCAAGAGATGCGGGCGAACTGTTTCGGTTTCATGTTCATTTCGTTTTACTATTGGGCGAAGATTTCGCGGTAGGTTTTTCGAGCATGCGGGTACGCTTTGATAGCGTATGCCCTTTACCCTTTATGGCTCTCGTGAGACCGCAATGTTTTTTTCGCCCTTGTCCC
>CAWVZQ010000752.1:0-1853 GCA_963934405.1 uncultured Opitutales bacterium
CTTTCCCAAACTGGAGTCTCCCACCACCATTGCCTCCGCCGCCCAAGGCTTTGCCACTCTCAACGCCTTCGCCGCCATCGCCGGCGAACAAGCCGCTTCTCGTTATGCCCGAAACTTTCAAGCCGCAACCGCCCGGGTTGAGGAAGACCTGCCCACGGCACTATTCGTTGACCTCAAGCAAACCGCATCTTCTTCCACCTTTGGCCCCTACGACCTCGCCTTTAACGTGTTCGGCCAAAAGCCTTCCGATTCCCTGGTCAAGCTCGTTGCCCCGGTGACCCGCTTCCTAATCGACGGGCAACGCCCGGACGGTTCATGGCGAAACACAAACAAGGTCCAGTCTTTGCTCAGCTCTTCCATGCGGGTAAGAAGCAAAGTCATCCCAGCATACGGGGCGAAAAATTTCGACTGGGCCCAAGCTTGGGCCCTGTATCCCAAGTGGGACTATACTCACTACCGTATATGGCCGGGAATCGTACCTACTTCCTATGCCATGCTCGCGCTCAGCCAAGCCATGGAATACGCCCCGGAACCAAAAGAGGTCTCCACAACCGAGGAATCCTTGCCCCAGGACGAAATTCCACCAACGGAAAAGCAAGATCAGCCCGAAGATCCTCCCGACCCCAAACCCGCTCCTCAATCCTTGCTCAAGCCAGCCCCGAACTCGCCCGACGAGCCTCTGGCTAAGCGGATGTCCGTGGCCAAGGGCGTAGACTTCATCGATCGTGCCTCGCTTCATTGGCAAAGCTCCCGCAAGTGTGTCACCTGTCACACAAACTGCGCCTACCTCATGGTAAGGGCACGACTTGAAGCTGATCCCGCACCGTACAATTCCGTCCGCACGTTTTTCGAGCAATATGTCGATGGCTGGTCGAAAGAGAAACCAGAGCCGCAAGGCATTGTTGTCACCGCCGCCGCCCTAGCTATAGACGACGCAAGTAAGGGCAAACTCACCCAAGTCACCCAAACCGCCTTCGATGAGGCTTGGGACATCCAGCGCGATGACGGCTCTTGGGATTGGCTCAAGTGCGGCTGGGGACCGTTCGAATCTGACGACCACTACGGAGTTACTCTCGCCGCTATCGCCGCCGCCAAGGCTCCAGACGACTACGCAAAAACCAACAAAGCCACTGCTGGCTTGGCCAAGCTGCGAAGCTGGCTCGAAAACCATCCGCCCCGCCTGCTACACCAAAAGGCCATGATGCTTTGGCTCGGCAAGGAGTTGCCTGAATGGGTGAAAAACGAGGACTGTCAGCGGTGGCAAAAAGAGCTGCTTGGCCTAGAGTTACCCGGAGGTGGATGGGCCACCGCTGGTTTGGGTGATTGGAAGCGGAAGGATGGTTCCGAGCAGACTCTCGACAAGGCGGACGGCTACGGTACGGGCTTCGTCATGTTTGCCCTACGGCAATCCGGCTTGCAACCGAGCCATCCGGCGATCCGCCGAGGCATCGGTTGGCTGAAAACCCACCAGCGTGAAAGTGGCCGGTGGTTTACTCGATCGCCCTACAAGGATGGCAGGCACTACATCAGTCACGCCGGGACGGCCTTTGCCCTGCTTGCGCTGGCCGAGTGCGGGGAACTGTAATAAATTGAGCGGACACAACCTCATTTAAATTTCTTAGAGGGACGGATGGCCTAATTTAAATGGCCTCTGCTGGAAAACTCTTGTCGGGCGTGCGGTTGAAAAATTCAAGGTAATACGTATGTCGCACCTCGGCGATGCCTCATGTGCCTAAACCGCAATCTTCAAAGGGAAACTCATCTTGAAGGGGAAAAGCATTTGTTGTGTATCGGCAAATGGCAGTTGCCAACGAACTCAGACAGATGACACACTCTTAAACTTCCTCCATGCC
>CAWVZQ010000753.1:0-1846 GCA_963934405.1 uncultured Opitutales bacterium
GGCCAAGGTAAAACCATGGCCTTGGAAATTCCAAGACGATCAATGAGGGCAATGATCGGACAAGCATTGTTTCTCATTATCGCCTCCGCTTTGGCGTCATCACCGTTTATCGGAGCACAAGCTGCTTCCGAACAACCCAACGTACTCTTTATCGCAGTCGACGACTTGAACGATTGGGTCAACTGCATGGGAGGACGCAAAGGCGTACACACGCCAAATATCGATCGCTTGGCTAAACGCGGCATGCTCTTTACCAACGCTCATTGCACAGCTCCCGCATGCAACCCGTCTCGCGTATCGGTAATGACTGGTGCGTCTCCTTCTTCATCCGGCGTGTACAACAATGGACAGGATTGGCGGAAAAGTCCTCGCTTGGCCAAAGCGGTGACAATACCTGAGCACTTTCGCGCCAATGGTTATGCAGCCTTTGGCGCCGGTAAGATTTTTCATGCCCTGTCCTGGATCACCGATAGCTATGGGAAACAACAAAACGAAGCCAAGCTTTGGGATTATTACTGGCCATCCGCTACCAACCCCATGCCCGAACCCCAATGGCCCAAGGCCACCCAAGCCAAACGGGCATCGAACGGCTATCTATACTCCAAACCCATTGGCATCGGCAAAGACCCGAAAAACCGGCCTCCCCATTTCTTTGATTGGGGATCCGATGACCAGCCGGAGTCTGGAACAGCGGATTACAAGGTAGTCGATTGGGCGGTAAACGAACTAGCCAAAGAGCGAACAACACCTTTTTTCCAAGCGGTAGGCATTTTCCGTCCGCACATCCCTTGGTACGCCCCGGCCAAGTATTTCGACCTTTACCCCAAAGAGGATGTCTTCCTCCCCAAGGTTCGAGATAACGATTTGGCCGACGTGCCGCCTCGGGGTCACTACGGGATCAGGAAAAGTTGGCACAAGTGGGTTGTGGAAAATGATGAATGGCGTTCTGCGGTCCGTGGTTACCTTGCTTCCATAAGCTTCGCCGACGCACGAGTCGGTCGCCTGCTCGACGCACTCGACGCAAGTCCCCATGCAAAGAAGACGATTATAGTTCTCTGGTCGGATCACGGCATGCACATAGGCGAAAAACAGCAATGGGAGAAGTTCACACTCTTCGAGGAATCCACTCGCGTTCCCTTTATCGTCGTTGCTCCAAAGGTTACCAAACCCGGTTCAGTGTGCGATCGCCCGGTAAACTTGTTGGACTTATATCCTACCTTGAACGAACTGTGCGGCTTACCCGAGCGCGACGATCTCGATGGCGTCAGCCTAGTTCCCTTGCTGAAGAGCCCCGAGGCCGCATGGGATCGCCCCTCCATCACCACATGGGGCAAAGGCAATCACTCCGCCCGTGGCCAAAGATACAGATACGTTCTCCATCCCAACGGCGAGGAACAACTCTATGACCACAAGAATGATCCCGACGAATTCACCAACCTTGCAAACCGAGATGAACTCGACAAGGTCAAGAAACGGCTCGGCAAATGGTTGCCCAAAACCAACGCTGCTCCCGTCCGCAACAAGCCAACACCCTAGCCAAATAATCGCCCACCCAGACCCCAGCCACATAAAATGAAAATACGCATTCCCTTCCTTGCCTTCCTTCTGGTGAATATCTCATTCAACGGAGCGTTCGCGGATCCCATCCGCGTCCTGTTCCTTGGTCATGAAAGTAAGCACCATAACTCGAACGAGTATTACCCGATGCTGTCCAAAGCGCTCGGTCGGGATGCCATATATTTCGATTACGTGACCAGCGTCGGAGCGGCTCTGGATGACGACGCTTACCTTGGCAAGTTTGACGCTCTGTTGATTTACGCAAACCATCCTCGCCTTACGGCTAAAC
>CAWVZQ010000754.1:0-1841 GCA_963934405.1 uncultured Opitutales bacterium
GATTTGGCCTGGGTCGGATTTAGCGTGGAGACGGGGCCGGACGGCGGGGTTTACATCCTCGACTGGCACGACCAGAACATTTGCGGCAATGTGGTCAAGTTCGCCAACTCGGCGCGGGTTTATCGGATCATGCCCAAGGGTGTGAAGCCGATCAAGAGTTTTGACCTGAACAAATTGAGTGATGAGGAACTGACCGATATGCAGGATCATTCGAACGATTGGTATGTTCGTCAGGCGCGGACTGTTCTTCAGTATCGGGCGGCCTCCGGGAAATTGGATTCCTCCAAGGTGCACGGGAAGCTGGAAACCATGTTGAAGAATGCCAAGACCGTGGGCAAGCGTTTGCGGGCCTTGTGGGCTCTCCACGTAACGGGTGGTTTCAAGGGCAAGGATACTAAGCTCATGGCCTTGCTCGACGATTCCGAACAATACGTCCGGGCTTGGACCATTCAATTTCTTAGCGAGGACAAGAAGCCTTCCGACGCCCTGCTTGCCAAGTTTGCCAAGATGTCCAAATCCGATCCCTCCCCGGTCGTTCGGCTTTATCTCGCTTCCGCCCTACAGCGTTTCCCTCACGATAAGCGCTGGTCCATCCTCGAGGGCCTTGCTTCGCACGGGGAGGACAAGGAGGACAACAATATCCCCCGCATGGTCTGGCTGGCCCTCGAGCCCATGGTGCCCGACAATCAGGCAAAGGCTCTTACCTTGGCTACCTCCTCCAAGCTGCCCAGATTGCAGGAATTCGTACCCCGGAGAATGTTGGCCGGAAAGACTCCCGTCCGTTCTCCGCAAAAGCGCGTGACTTCCAAGGCTGACTGGCAGAAGCTTATCCAGAAGGCGGCTCCCAACTTTTCGATCAATGGTTCGGGTGAGGGGGGCGTGGTTCGTTTCGGTACCTTCCGAAACAAGACGGCCACCAGGACTCACCCGATCAAAAGGGGGGTTGCTTCCGTACTTAGCCGCAAGCTTCAGGTTCACAAGGGAAAGAAGACGGTCCTCCGGGCAACCGTTAGTCATCACTCGCATGGAGACTGGGAGCTGCGGGTCAAGGTGGACGGCAAGATCATTTCAAAGACGGAAGTTTCCTCCAAGACCACCACCGACGAGTGGCTAACCCATGAGGTGGACCTTTCTCCCTTTGGAGGAAAGGAAATCAAATTGGAATTGGAGAATAACCCTACGGATTGGATGAACGAATGGGCCTATTGGCATGAGGTCAAGGTGGCCATCGTGCCTCTATCCGTAAAAAAAAAGATAGTCGATAAAGCCAAGGCCAAGGTGGTCTTCATCTCTGGCAAGCCCAGCCACGGGCGGATGAAGCACGAGCACCGGGCCGGCAACATGATTTTAGCCAAGCGCCTGAACGAGTCTGGTCTTCCCTTGGAAGCAGTGGTTGTGGAAGACGTTGGTTACCCCAAGGACGATTCCGTCCTCGAGAATGCCGCCACCATCGTGATTTTCTGCACCGGGCACGGCGGGCATGTCCTCAACCCCAAACTCAAGGAATTCGACGCCCTCATGAAAAAGGGAACGGGCGTGATCATGATCCATTGGGCGACCGAGGCTATGAAGGGTCCGCCAGGCAACAAATTTCTCGAGTGGATGGGTGGGTTTTGCGACCTCAACTGGTCTGTCAATCCGCATTGGAAGCCGAATTTCAAGTCGCAATCCCATCCGATCTGGAACGGGGTCAAGCCCTTCAGCGTAGACGACGAGTGGTACTACCACATGCGTTTTGTGGAGGACCGAACCGGATTTACTCCCATTCTTACCGACCTTCCGCCACCCGAGACCCTGAGGCGAAAGGATGGGACCCGCAGCGGCAACCCGGCCGTGCGCAA
>CAWVZQ010000755.1:0-1833 GCA_963934405.1 uncultured Opitutales bacterium
AGATAGAGGCTGAAAAGCTTGTCCTCACGCTTTAGTTCAAGGGGCGGTGCAGGGTAACCCTTACCTTTGGGTTGAGCTTTCGCAAAGCTTGTATCCCGTCAGGTCCAAATCCCGAACCGACTACCTCGAGCTCCTTCAGTGCGGGCAACTTGCCGAGGCTGGCGGCGGCTGCGGAGCTGATTCGGGTTCGACCTAGGTCTAGCTTCTCCAAACGATTTAGTTTGGTCAAATGCACCATGCCGACATCAGTCACCTTGACGCTGCCGTTGATGCGTAGCTCACATAAGTGGTTTAGGTTCGCGAGCGAAGCCAGTCCGGCGTCGGTGAATTTCGTGAAACCGAGCGTGCGGAAAGTGAGGGTTTGCAGGTTCTTGACCGTTGCGACGGATGCAAGGTGAGCGTCGGTGAGGTTGTTGCCACCGACCTTTAAGGCCCGCAGTCCGAGAAAACCCTCGGCGAGAGGAGACAGGTCGATTTGTGTCTTGTCGGCGGTGTTTCGGTTGGGGTTGAGGCTGAGGACGGCAAGCTTTGGAAGGTGTTCGAGATGAACGAGCCCGGGACCGCTGACGCGGGTAAATTCGAGTACGAGGGTTTCCAAGTTGCGGGCTTGGGAGAGGGCGGCGAGCCCGTCGTCGGTGACTTGGGTGGAACGCAAACTGAGGGTTCGCAGGTTCTTGAGCTTGGCGAGTGGCGTGAGGCCGGCATTGGTGACGGCTCGGCAGTCCTCGAGGTTGAGGGCCTCGAGGGAGGCGAGTGAGGCGAGGTGGGCAAGTGCCTGATCATTAATGCCCCGTACGTTTCGTAGGTCGAGCGTACGCAATCCTGTAGCGCCCTTGATGATTCCCAAGGTTTCGGTCGCCTTGGGCCGAATGGCGATGCCACTCAGGTTGAGGGAGCGAAGACTGGGGATCTTTGACAATGTTTCAAGCTGGGCTTTCTCGAGTGGCGGTGGCGGACGGAAGTTGGGATCGAATACGGGTTGCCCGAAAGGACCGCTCGGGGGCTTGGGGACGGAGAAATGAACGGAGATTGAACCGTCCGGGCTTTTTGCGATCTTGGCCCCTGCCTTGCGGAGGGAATCCAGTCCGTCCTGGGCACTGAGTTGAAAAACGATGAGGGCGAATCCCAAGAGTAAGAAACTGAGTATGGATGGTTTCATGAGGATAATTCTAGTTTTGGCTCGGTGGCTCGGCGTAGCGACCGAGAAACAGGATGCTGCCCGTTGCCTTGTCGCGGATGAGAAAGAGGAAGGGATGGTCGGCCCGGAAACTAGGATGCCGGCGTGCGGATTTGAAACTTAAGACCACGGCGGTGGCAGCGGCGGCCTCGGTGCCTTCCTCGTTCACTTCCACGAATGCCTTGTGCAGCACTGCGGAGATATAGAGCCTCTTCGTGCCGTCCATACCGGAGAAGTCGGCGTCACCGAATGCTTTCTTCATGCCCAAAGTCTGCAACTGCTGGGACAAACTGAATTCTGAGGTCATCTTGAATTTGGGAAACCAGGTGTCCACCTTGGTTCGGCGCATCTTGCCAAACCACTCGGACAGCTTGGCGGGACTAAGCGTCTTCTCCAAGTCGGCGAGGGTTTTCTTTTTGGCGGGAGGATTCGCAGGCCTGCGAAACGGCTGACCGCCACCTTGGTTGGGCAACAGGACGAACATCGACACCTTGTCTCCCTTATAGGGCATTTCCAAAACCTGGACGTCGTCGTCCTGATAGTAGCCGAAATTGCCTTTCTGGTACATCATCGGTGCCTTGACGGTCTTGCTCGGAGTGACCTTGAAAGGCATCTGGCGAGTCGACTTCTCCTTGAACTGGGCTTGCCAGTCGCCC
>CAWVZQ010000756.1:0-1833 GCA_963934405.1 uncultured Opitutales bacterium
TGGGTGAGGATCCTGATGAACGAGGCTCCTCGATTGGGCATCTTGGGATCGATACGGCGTTTCTCTTTCCAGAGTTGGCTGACCAAGGCTTGCTGTTCTGGTTTCAGTCCGGCCAAGACCTTCTCGACGTAGGCTTGGTGGTGGTTTCCGTGGTAGCCATTCGGAAGCAGATTTTTATCGATCCGAGCGAGAAGCTTTGCCTTGTCGGAAGCCTTGGTGGCGGGCCGAGCTGGCATCTCTTCTTGGAGCTTCTTCGCGGGCGACAGTTCCCCAGGTGCGGGCCATTCTGGGGCGTCCGCCATGACACTCCGGTAGATAGCGGCGGCTTGCTCTTTCAATCGTGCGGCGAGTTCGGGGCTTTTTAATGCAATATTCTCTTTCTGACTCGGATCCTTAGAGAGGTCATACAGTTGGACACGACCAAGTCCGTTCTTTTTGAGCTCCGGGACCCAGGACTCCTGAAAGTAATACAATTTCCGAAACTGCGCCCTCAGTCGATTGGCTTCGGGATTGGCGAAGTTCCCGTTGAACATCCGAGAGCGAAGATTCATTCCGTCCAGCTCTCTCTCAAGATCATCGCCGAGAACTTCCTTGACCTGTTCCATGAGTCGATCCGCAGTTTTAATGTCAACTGGCGATCTCGCCGTGGAGGAGGCGAAAAGTGTGTGGTTCCCTACTCTCATGACCATGCTTGCATCACTCATCACAACGAGAGGTTGATGCCGGGAGAAAGTTCCGGTCCCAGTAAGCAGAGGCACGAGGTCGGAGCCGTCGAGATCAACTTCCTCGGGTTTGTCGATGCCGATCAGCCCGCAGAGGGTGGGCAGTAGGTCAACCGCTCCGGCCGGCTCATCCTCGACCCGGCCACCGGGGATTCCGTCTTTCCAGTAAACAATACCCGGGACGCGATGCCCGCCTTCGAAAAGCGCTCCCTTCTTGCCACGCAGGTCACCGTTTCGCTCCTGCAAATAGCTGCCATTGTCGGAAGAGTAGATGATGATGGTGTTGTCGAGTTCGCCGAGTTTTTCGAGCCTGGCAATAAGTCGCCCGATGGCGCGATCCGTATTGTCGATGGTGCCACTGTAGATTGCTTCCCGTTCGTTGAGCATGCCATACTGGGAAACGATCTCGTCGGGTGCCGCGATCGGGTCGTGGGGTTCGTTGAACCAGAGATTGAGAAAGAAGGGTTCATCGCCATCGCGCTTTTGATCGAGCCAAGTGAGAGCCTCGTCGACAACGATCTGGCAGGAATAGCCTTCTATGGGTCCGACGCGTTTTCCGTTGCGCAGGAAGTTGGTCGGGTTTTTGTGACTGGGGCCCGGGCCATTGACAACGCCGAACCAGTAGTCGAAGCCATGATCGGCGGGAGTAGGATTTTTGCGATTTTGCACGGGCATGCCGAGGTGCCACTTTCCGAAGTGAGCGGTGGCGTAACCGTTTTTATTAAGCACTTCGGCGATGGTCGTTTCGCTCTTCAGGAGATGCATCCGGTGAAAGCGCTCGTCGAGGACGGAGTAGACGCCGGTGCGAGGATTGAGGCGACCTGTGAGATAAGTAGCGCGCGAGGGAGAGCATGTCGGGGCTCCCGAGTGGAAATCGGTGAAGCGCACGCCTCCGGTGGCCAATTTATCGAGAACGGGAGTCTTAACCGGCCCCCCGTAACAGCCGAGGTCACGGTACCCTAGGTCGTCGACAAGCAGAGTGACGACGTTCGGGCTTTTGTCCTTGGCAAAACCAGGGCAAGCCAGAAGCAGGAAGCATAAAAATGTGAGGATGGTTTTCACGTTATTTATTCAGTCAGCATTCACTCCATCTACTTCTCATTATGATGGA
>CAWVZQ010000757.1:0-1831 GCA_963934405.1 uncultured Opitutales bacterium
ACAAGGACGGCAAGCCGGATGGAGGTTTCGCAGGCATCGTTTCTCTAATTGATGCTATCGAGACAGAGAACTTCAGGCCTGCTACTATTCTTAATGGGGCTCCGTTTCGGATTACTCGCAGAGCGGCCAGAGAACAGGTCACCATCAATCGCGAATTCGTCTGGTTGCAACTCCTCAACAAGGGAATGAAGATGTGGGGTATTGCCGTGAGCGACGCCCACCACGTGCATGGCAATGGCGTGGGCGGTTGGAGAACCTATGTTCGCTCTTCTACTGATGATCCCGACAAAATCGATTGGAAGGAAATCAGTCGCCGAGCAAAGGCCGGCCAAATGATCCTTACTTCAGGACCGTACTTGGAGGTCGAGACTGCAGACGGTGTCTTTCCCGGTGGGCACGCTCGAGCAAACGACGAAATCGAACTGAAAATTCGTGTTCAATGCGCCTCGTGGATAGACATCGACCGGGTTCAAGTGCTTGTGAACGGTCGAGCTGAACCTGCCTTTAACTTTACCCGCAAAACACACCCCAAGTGGTTCTCTGACGAGGTACTGAAATTCGATCGATCCATTCTCGTCCCGTTGGATGAAGATGCTCATTTGGTCGTGGTGGCCTACGGGGAGAATTTCGACCTCAAGAAGGGTTATGGTTCAAGCAGTCAGTCCGCTATGAATCCTTGTGCCTACAACAACCCCATATTTGTTGATGTCGATGGAAACGGGTTCACTCCCAACGGGGACACCCTCGGATTCCCTCTGCCTGCCGGGCGACTTTCGGTTGCTCAAGCGAAAGCCCTTTTGAGCAAGGCTGGAAAGAAGGTCGATTGAATACCTAGCGGTTTCGAAACGGCGGGCGAAGCTTATGGATGGTGTTGTGGACTTTGTCGACGAGTTCGTCGCCACTGTCATTCTCTAGGTCATAGGCGATTTCCATCTGCATAACGGGTTGAATGCCCTCGATTTCGATGAAAACGCTTTTTCCGTCCGGTTGGGATTTGGCGGAAAGAACCTTCAACTTGTCACGACCGGTTTTCTCGGGGTTAGAAACCTTGTAGTCGGGCGATCCATATTGGCTTGTCCAGCGGTAGTTCCAGTGGTGGACTGCGTAGGACTCGGGGTCATTTGCCAGCTCTTCGTCGAGCTTTACGCCGAAGCGGAGCAGTACTCCATTCTTGTGGGCATTGAGCGCCAGCGGACGGGGCCAGTCGCCGCCGACGTAACGGACGCGCTGCAAGCAACCGTCCCTAGCTCCCGAGGTTTGCCAACCCTTGAGACCGGTAACGTAAAGTTGCCCATCTCGGTCGCTGAAGCGTCCGCGCATGGCTCCGGAGGCAAAGCGAAAAGGAAATTTGGAGACGGCTCCCTGTGGAGTCCCGGCCACCTTGTCCTGCATGACCAGAAACATTTGGCATTTGCCGTAAGACAAGTGCAGCAACTCTCCCTTGGGTAGTCCCCATTTGTCGCTAGTCACCCAAACTTGGGAACCGCAGGAATTGTCTTCCTTGTGCGGGATCCAGCAGAGGGGACCGTCATAAGTCTCTGGCTTTTCTTCTCGATGATGACAAGGAATGAAACCGTAGAATCCTCCTGGTTCGACTATGTCCACTCGAGATGCGGGGACCCAAGTGCCTTGCTGGTCAGCAGCCGTTACCACGCCTCCCGGCCCTACGAAGAACCCGTTGGGGTTGCGAAATCCCGTGGCAAAACGTTCCAGTCGGCCTCCGTCCTTACTTACTTTGAGGACTGAACCGCCGTGTTGGGTGCGACTGGCACATCTAATGTAGTAGAAATTCCCTTCGGGGTCTGTTTCCAAGCAGGTCGAGAATTCGTGC
>CAWVZQ010000758.1:0-1829 GCA_963934405.1 uncultured Opitutales bacterium
GTCTCGGTCACAGGTCACGAGCAACCGGAAATCAACAACACCGATTTCCTCAAGCAGGTCTTTGCCCAGTAACGGCTTACCGAGGACACGATCAATCGGAATTTGGGGCGAACCAATAATCGGTGGTCATCTGGCTGTAGTTCACTCTTTGATACGGTAGTGACCAGTAATTGGAAAATCGAACAGTCGATTCTCTTCCTTGGCGCCACCGCCAATATTGTGGATTACGAATGGAACACCGGCGGCCGTCTTCTTGTCGCTCACTATCATGATATGTGCCAAATTACGGCCCACCGTGCATGTGACTAAGTCGCCTGGCAGGTAGTCCTTCGCTTTCCGAGTCACAACCAAGGAGCAACCCCGACGCTTGAAATAGGTCTTGAGATTAGGGACCCGACGATGATCGATGTTGGGGTCGGGTTTCTTGAGGCCCCAGATTGTTGGGTATGCGGAAAAGGCAGCTTTCATATCCTCATGTACAAGTTTCTGCAGATCGATGTTGGATGCATCCCGTAAAGCTCGAATCACGACGTCCGTACAAACCCCCTTTTCAATGGGCAAGTCACCATTGGGATACGCCAAACCGATGTAAGTGGGATCATAACTTAGTGTTTTACCAATCTGACTGCGGGCTGCCGTAACGATTGGAGATGCGGTTGCCTCGCGTTTTGTCTTTGGAGTTTCGGAATGGCCGGAGTCCAGTGTCGGATTGGGTGTCGGGCCTTGGTCGCAACCAACCACGAGCCAAACAGTCATTGCAAAATGCCATGCGGCGTTTCTGAGCCCTCGATCTATCTTCATGCGCTGAGTCGAACGGGAAGCTTGGATGCGCCCGCTTGTCGGCTGTTGGTCTTCAACGGAATGATCGCTATGTCAATCGATCAAGTGAAACCTTTTCGGCAATTCGTTCTTGTCGCCAGCACCATATGAGTAAAGCCCCACATGCAATGGTTTGCCCAAAGCAGAATCATCAACAGGGATAAGTTTGAAGAAGTCCCTTCATCCCGAAAATCAAAAAAGAGCGCGAAAGAACTGGTCGCCGAGCAAAACGAGCGCTAGTTGATTTTGACCATCCGATAACACATAACCCAGAAGTCACGAATGACCACCTTCCGAATTACCTTCATTGCCTTAACGCTTTCTTTGGCGAACGCCTTTGGCCAAAGCCAGTTGCCGCCACTGGAAAAGTCCGTCGAGGACAAGTCCACGGGACTGAACGTACCTCCGGGCTTCGAAGTGGATCTCGTCTACAAGGTAGACAAGAAAAAGTACGGCTCATGGATAGCGATGGCCTTTGACGGCAAAGGACGCTTGGCCGTCTCCGATCAGGGAGGTGCCGGCACCTTCTCCATCGAGATTCCAAAGCCGGGCGAGACCTTCGACGAAAGCAAGATCAAGAAGCTCAACGTAAAGTCCTCCCAATGGGGTATGCTCTACGCCTTCGACCACCTTTACATGATGGGCAATCGCGTCTTGAGTCGGGCCAAAGTCCTGCCCAACGGCGATCTGGGACCTACTGAAGTCATTGCCCCGATGAATGGGGGCGGCGAACACGGACCTCACTCCATCGTGGTCTCTCCGGACGGCAAAAGCCTCTACGTCATAGCGGGAAACATGACTCAACCCCCGAAATACCAGAAGACCCGCATCCGGGATAACTGGAAGGACGACTACCTCCTGCAAAATTACGCCTACGGGCACAATGGAAATGGGAAAGCACCCGGAGGTTGGGTACTCAAGGTCAGCCCTGACGGCAAGGAACGTGAACTCTTGAACATGGGCTACCGCAACCCAGTCGACTTTGCCTTGAACCGCGACGGCGAACTCTT
>CAWVZQ010000759.1:0-1829 GCA_963934405.1 uncultured Opitutales bacterium
CGACCACTTCACTGGTAGGATCGTAGGACTTTAAATCCACCGGGACAGCCCATGCACTCTTCGTGCAGACCAGGACTACCACATTGCAAGCCACAAGTTTGAAAAGCAAGGGAAGGGAAGGGATGCTGAACTGGACGCGTTTTAGTTCCATGAAGAGGAAGGGCTTTTTATTCGTAACGGAAGGTTACCGTGGCGGTGGTGTCAACTGAACTTACGGCACGGATCCAATAGGCGGAAAAACCTTCAGGGAACTCGTGCTCGGCTGGCACGTCTGCCTGGATGCTGAAAGTTTTGTAGGGCACCCAGAGCCCCGTGCCATCGACGTCGATCTCGAGCGTGATATCCGAGTCGTCCTGGGTCGAAATCGTCACGGACTTGCGATCGTAACCGGTCATCAGGTAGGGCAGGGAGGGTTCACCGGCTTGTACCATCGAATTCTTCCAGACGCCGCCTGTTCCGCGGGGTTTCCCCAATTGCCATAGATCATCGATCACGCCGGCCCAAAGAGCGAGTTTTCCATCCGCACTCTTTATGATGCGCGCGCCTTCCTTTCCATTCAGCCCGGTGAGAAAGAGCAGACCGAAGTGGGACGCATAGTCGTGAATCTTCAGGTTGTGCGTGGCGATCGGGCGGATCTTGGCGAAGCCCTGGGCATTGCGGGCGGGCAACTCGTAGAAGGTACCGCCGAAATTGAACAAATCGCGCTCGGTGGCCACCTCCCTGCAGACCCGGGCATGGTGAAGGTTGGACGGTTCTTGCCCCTCGATCTCCGGTTGGTCAGCGAACACAGCAAGTTCGTACACCCGGTTGAAGTCCTCGTCCTTGAACAGAATGCGCAGCTTGCGGGCCTTCACCGGTTTGTCCATAAGCATGGGGATGATCCATTTGGCATTGTCGCGGACTTTGCCGCCCGGCAAGGTCTTCCATTCCCCTTTGCTCTTTACCTGCAGGTCAAAGTTCTTCGCGGCATACTGGACATCGCGCTTCCAGCCGGAGGCAAGATACACGCTGCGAAAGGTCTTTTCCTCGCCGAGGTCAAGCTGCAGCGAACCCGATCCCTTGACAATCCAGCGCGAATCTTCGGACATGCTACCATCCACCGCCTTCGTGGCCGTATACTCTCCGTGTTTACCGCTTGCCGTGACCGTGGCGCCCTTGGCGAGGTTTCGGGAAAGAAGCTCCTCCAATGACCGGCCCGATTCGGGATTCTTTGCGGCCTCGTCGTTCTCTTCATAACCCGGGCTTACGGGGATGCGATAACTGGCTCCGTCCTCCTCCACGATGGCGGAGGCCGCATCCACCCGAATATTCGCTTCCGGTTGAGCTCCCTCTGCTACCAGCGCCGCCCCCGATTTGGCCCCGCGAGTCAGCTCAAGTCGATTGTTCAGTTCATAGTACGCGCCACCAGCAAGCATGCTCAATACCTTGCGGTTGCTCCGGATCACTCCTTTTGAACGTGACTTTGCTCCATCGGTGCTGATACCGTCGAAGATCGGACCATTTTTCTTTCCGCGCCGATCCTTGTCCCGGTAATGGAAATGAACCGTCACCCCTTTGGCATTCCCGGCGACGCGCAAGCGAATCCATGCTCCATTCTCAGTATCCTTGAAGATATGGATTAACGAACCCTTGACCATGAACTTATCAAGTTCCGCCCACTTCCCATTTCCCTTCTTGTCCACTTCCATGGTGAAGGTGACCGGCCTTTGATTTTCATGCCTGATCACCATCATGCGATGATCGTATCCGGAAAACAGATAGGGCTCGCTCACTTGTCCCTCCGTGAGATCATCGCGTAGCCAGACCGAGCCACGACCGATCGCCGGACC
>CAWVZQ010000760.1:0-1828 GCA_963934405.1 uncultured Opitutales bacterium
AACACAAAATCCTAGGGAAGGCTCCTTGCGAGGGCGTAGACACCCGATTCTGTCAAAATGCGACCCACTCAGACTGAAGCTGCCGACTGTGAGGCCGCTTTGGCCCTATCACTTTGCCCTTTAACTGGTGGGGCTATTTTCTTGGGCGGAAGGATGTTGAAATAGGCGCGGCACTCCTCCTGCGTAACCTGCACCTTGTAGTATTTTTTGAAAGTAGCGTAGTCGTGACCACACCTGTCCATCCAGTAATCACGGGCAGCCTTTTCCTTCCATTCAACATAGTGGTTGGCGTACGAGGTAAAGCTGTTACGGCTCGCGTCATAAGGCCACAGCGACTTTCCGTCGGAATTCCTGAATAGACCAGCATCCTGTCTAATTTGATCCCACGTTCCCTGTTTGAACAATAGTTGTCCTGTTGTTGGCAACTCTCCACCTTTGATGTCCTCAAAGTACCATTTCAACCACGCGAAAAAATTCGGAGGCATGTCGAGCATTCTAGATTCGGTCTTGGAGGCTCTCATAGTCTGGGCATCGTCAGCCCACTCCGGCAGATGGAGGGCTACTCCTCCAGTGACCTCACTGGGACGATTCTCGTTCCATCCCCGCGCCCACTCCCACTGGTAACGGCGTTGCTTTTTAGGCCAAGCAGGATCGTTGTCGTAGGCGGCTTCACTTGGGCGGCAACCTGTTCCGAACATTACCGCCATGACTGGGATGTGATCGATCAGCTTAGAATTGTTCGCCGCAGTTATGAATAGTTTTTCAACTTGGGCAGGAGGCAGGAGAACCGGGGGGGCAGAACGGTCAACCCTGAACCTTTTGGTTAGAGGCTTAAAGAAATTGTTGGAGACATGCCCTTGATCCTTCATCCAAATCCCAAATTGAGATATTGAATTTGCTGCATGATATTTGGATCGACCCATCCATGGCTTCCCCTTTTTGCTCTTAAAGTTTTTGATTCCATGCACACACGTGTTGAGAATGCTGAGCTCGTTATCCGAGGTTTTCAAATGGCCGATCCATTCATCCACCAGTCCAAGGTGACGTTCCCACCTAGACTTTTGGGCGGGCGATAAAGGATTTCCGGTTACGCCGCCTGTGGAGGAGGTTTTGTCGGCCAAGCATTTTTGCAGTAACTCGCTAAATGATGGTGCAATCAATTTCGCCGACTCCGATTTCAACCAACCAGTAAACTGCAAAACCAATGCTTTCATCTCGAGATTCTCAATCCCCGCCGTCCAGCTGCAGTTAATGTGTTCTTTCAATACTCGCTGGAATTTTATTCCGGTATCAATGAGGGGATCGAGGTCGTCAACGGTAACAGCCGCCCAATTAGGGTCATCCTTGCGGGCCGCATTATGCCCTTTCATCTTGGCGAAGAGGTTCTTGAGGCTTTCGATTTCGTGAGGAGTGATATTGTCGGGGTCGCCATGGATCAGGAACTCGTTGATTTTGAAGGCATGCTCGTAAGCCAGCTGCTTCATGGTTTTGTCCTCGGTGTCCTGCGCGAAAACCTTCCAAGCCCAATCTGGATGGGCGGCCCTTAGTTTAGCCCTAACACATTTTACCCGGTATCGCTCGCGGCCTTTCGTCGACCGTTCTCGGATTACTCGGACTTCATATTTACCGACTGGGTCAGCCTCTCCAACTGACTTCCAGCGCTCTAATTCCAGTTTACTCATGTTACCAAATTACGGGAAGCGGGGTGGAAAAGCAATCACAAAATCGTCCACAAATCGTCCACAAAATGGTAAAAAAAATATTTTTGGATTTCGGGACAAGTATTTAGCATCGGCTTCGATCTTGTGCATTTAGCAAAAAAGACTCG
>CAWVZQ010000761.1:0-1826 GCA_963934405.1 uncultured Opitutales bacterium
GGGCGGACAAAAACTGGGCGACCGTTACGCCAAGTTTCTGCCCCCAAGCATCGGAAGCGTGGACAAGGTGTCTCCCGAGATGGACAAGTGGCACACTTACCTCGCCGACAAGGGCATTGACTACGAGGGCTGGAGCTATGATTACCCCACTGAGGCGGAGTGGGAGTATGCCTGCCGGGCGGGCGCGAGAGCAGGCTATCCTTGCCCCATTAAGGACCTTGGTAAATACGGCAATTTCGCTGATCGCACCTTGTACGACGACCGTGAGTTGGCGCACTACGTTTACGCCAACCGAGATGCGAACGACGGCTTCGGCCGGGCGTTTGCCCCCGTGGGCCAATACCTTCCGAATCCTTGGGGCATACACGACATGCTGGGCAACTTGGCGGAGTTGTGCTGCACCTATTACACCGACCAGTTGACCGCGGGAGCCGACCCCAATTTTCAGTCGTTGCCCAACCCAAGAGGTTCGCGCCACCGGGTGTCCCGAGGCGGTTCCTGGTGCAGCCCACCGGAGTATTTGCACTTGGCGTTTCGCAATGCATTCACCGGAGCCCAGACTCCGCACGTCGGGATGCGGCTTGTCTTGCGTCAGGGCGACCGGCTCACCCGAACGAGAACGGAAATTTCCAAAGTCCTCCAAGCCAAGCTGGATGCCGAGAAGAAGGCCCGACAGGAGGAAAATAAGAAATGATTTCTCTCCTTCGAAATTGCCTCCTTTACCTCGCCTTGGGCATGTGCGCTTTGAAAGCGGACGAGAACAAGTTTAAGGATCGTGTCCAGCCCTTCCTCAAGACCTACTGCCTTTCCTGTCATGGTGAAGAAACCCAAAAAGGAAAGATCCGTCTGGACCAGCTGAGCGCAAGCATGGCGGATCGCAAGGAAGCGGAATTATGGGCCCGTAGTCTGGAAGCGATCGAGTTCGGGGAAATGCCCTCGGACAAGGCGGAGAAATTTCCCACCAAGGCCGAGGCCCGCTTCGTGCAGGAGTGGATAGCCCAGACCCTCGACCGGGCCGGGTTGGAGGTGGAGGACAAGGCGGACAAGGAAGGATACGGCAATCTCGTCCCCCACGACCTGCTCTTTTCGCCCAAGGAGAGCAAGCGGATGATCGATGCCGCGGCACGCCTCTGGCGGATCAGTCCCCAAGCCCTCGCCAACACCGTGCGGGGCGCCCGTATGGTATCGAACCCCTTCGCCCTCGATAAGCCGCATGGAAACTTCCGCGACTTCAAGGCTAAGTATTTCTTCAACTCCCTCATGGCCGAGCAGGTTACCGAATTAGCCCTCGCTCATTCCCTGAAGGAGGCTCAGAACGCCCGCAAGATGATCGTCGTCTTGCGGGAAAAGGGAAGAACCATCGACGAGGCGAACCGGGAAGCCATCAAGCGACACTATCACAACATATTGCGGCGGACTCCGACCGATAAGGAAATGGAGGTCTTGATGGCCTTGCTGAAGAAGGTCGATTCCGAGCTTGGCGTCCCGTTCGGACTGCAGGCAGTCTATGCTTCAATCATCCTACGGCCTGAGACTTTGTTTCGCTTCGAAGGGACGGGCCATTCCGACGAGAACGGACTAGTTGCATTGTCCCGCCGGGAATTGGCGACCTCTTTATCCTTCGCCCTGACCGACCTCCCGCCCGACACCAACCTGCTGCGTGCTTTCGAAAACGAGGATTTGACTCCACCTGAGATCATCCGAGCGGAGACTCGTCGCCTGCTTGACGACGAAAAACGGCCGACCGCCAGGAGACGACTCCTCCAGTTCTTCCAGGAATACTTTGACTATCTCAAGGCCGAGGACGTCTTCAAGGATCAGATCAA
>CAWVZQ010000762.1:0-1826 GCA_963934405.1 uncultured Opitutales bacterium
AGGAGCGACGTAGGCCATGGCCCAGTCTTGGTTCTCGAACATGCGTTTTTCGGAACCGAAGGCCTCGGCGTCGTGGTCGGGAAGTTTTTCCGCGACCTTCCCCTCGAAGGCCTCGGGGAAGGCCTTGCCGTAGGTGGCGGCGAAATCGCCCCACCCTTTCTCGTCGAGAACGTTGAAGACTACGAGGTCGGCGTCTTTGAGCGAGAGGTTCTTCCGATGAGCAACGAACAGGCGAAGCTCCCAAGGTTGCTGCGAAGTGAAATCGTAGGCGGCGAGGCGAATGCCGTCCGCTTTCAGATCGAGTGCCTTCTCGTTGCCGAGTTCGCCGGGATTATCCGGCCAACCCGCGAAAACATGCTCATTGAGCCCCGCCATGGTTGCCTTGCGGTAGGCACTCCAACAGGCCTTGTCCTTGGGCACGGTCGGAGGCTCGGCCTGCGGGACGAAGGTATCGTGTATCCTGTTCGTGATCTCGTCTGCAGGCAGTTTTTCGAATACCTTGAGCTGCTCGGGCTCGAAGTACTTTACGGCGGGCTTGTCGATGAGCGGGTTTTCCTTCTTCAGGAAGCGATTGAACCACGAGAAGGCGTGGACGCGGAGATTCTGAGTGTCCTTGTGGGGACCCTCGGTGACGTGAAGGCCGAGGTTGTTGGGGACGCCGAGCAAGTCGTAGACCCGTTTCGTCTTGCGGTGGACGTCGACTACGCCGTCGAGCGGGAATATGCGATCCTTGTCGGTGTTCGAGATGAGGAGGGAGCGAGGGGCCACGAGGGAGGATATCATGGCATAGTCCCAGCCTCGGGCGTTGACCTGATACATGCAGTCGCAATGGCCCTCCACGCAACCGTCGACGACGTGATTGCGCATACTGGTTATCCCCGCCACGGGCACGGCGGCCTTTACGCGCTCGTCGAGGGCGGCGACCCACCAACTGTAGGCTCCCCCACCCGACCGACCGGTGACGCCGATGCGTTCACCGTCGACCTCGGGACGGGACTGCAGGTAGTCGATGCCGCGAATGCCGTTCCATGCCTCTACGCCGGCGGGGGTGTATCCTCGTGAAGCCCACCACCACATATTCTTAGAATAAATACCGTGGTGCAGACCCTCGATCTCGCCGAGCTGTATGGTGTCGATGGTGAGGCAGATATAACCGTTTCGGGCGAACCATGCTCCATGGTGATGGTAGTGCGTCTTGTTTCCGTAGCTTACGCCGCCCTTCTTCACCCGGCCGTGACCGCATACGTACAGAATAGCGGGAAATTTCTGCCCTTCCTTGCGTTCGGCAGGCAGGTACAGGTTGCCGGTGACGTAGAGACCGGGGCTTGACTGGTAGTGAAGTTTTTCGACGACGAATCCATCCCCATCCACTTTGCCCGTGATGGTGGCCTTGAGGTCAGTTCGGGAACGGTTGGGATCGATGCCGAGCATGGAGAATAGCTGGACACGATACTTGTCCTTCTTTGCAAGCCAATCCTCCTTGGATTCAATCCCGGCGAGGAAGGATTCCTCCGTCTTGACCGTCTCCAGCTCGAAGTATTGCTTGAGGAGGTCGTCTCCCTTGGCCCCGAACAAAGGAGGAGCAAAAACAGTTAGCGCCAATGCGAGGAAAAAGCTTAGAGGTTTCATGATTCGAGTTTTCAACAGACCTGAAAGTCGGTCAAACTCGAAGAAGTGCAATTGCATAAATTCAGCAATGCGGGACCGTAGCGAATATGAACTTGCTCACGCTCGGATTTGCCTTCATCTCCCGAAACATATGAAGAAGTTCCTCACACTCTCCCTCGTCGCTTGCCTAGCAGGCGGAACGATCATGGCCCAAAAGG
>CAWVZQ010000763.1:0-1824 GCA_963934405.1 uncultured Opitutales bacterium
CTCCCAATCTATGCAGAAATCAGGGCTGACGCATGGATTGTCAGAAATTCGAAGAGCGTTATCGAGAAGGAACTTGTTGATTGGTTTCATGAAGAAGTAGAAAAATTCAAAATAAGAAGCACAGCATAACAGAAAAGGCGATTCCCCTCTTGTGCCGACCGGACGAATTTCATTAAAATGCCTAGAAGGAACTACCCTTGAGATGCGCGTTTTTTAGCGACTGCTCGCTTTATCATCTCGTCGGCAACGACCCCGGCGAGAATCACTGCGCCAATGATGGCGTATTCGATGTGTGTAGGAATCCAGTCCACCAGAACGATCATGTTTCTCAGCACCTGCATGAGGGCGGCCCCAATCACCACGCCAAGTATGGTGCCCGAACCACCACGCAAGCTACAGCCGCCAAGGACAGCAGCTGCAATAGCGTAAAGTTCGTAAAAGTTTCCGAAATCAACGGGTTGAGCCGAATTCACATCGAGTACGAACAGAAGGCCGCCAAGCCCCGAGCAGAGGGCACAAATGACATAAGCGAGAATCACCATCTTGTCCACGTCGATGCCACTGAATTTGGCCGCTTCCTCGTTATTTCCAAGGGCCAAAAGATATCGGCCGTATATGGTCTTGTTCAGGAAAACGCCAGCCAACACAGCGACCACGACTAGGAACACGCATGGCATAGGAAAATTAAAGCCAAATAATGGAATTTCTCCCGTGGCCAGTTCCCGAATCCCCTTGAAATCCGTACCGAACCCTTGAGACTGATCCCCCGTGAACCCGCGAGTGATTCCGCGATAAAGGAGGAGCCCGCAGAGCGTAACCACAAAGGGTTGAAGCTTTACCTTGGTAACGAGAATTCCGTGAATCAACCCCACCGTCAAAGAGAAACCGAATACGGCCAAAAGAGCTACAGGAACCGAAACTTCTTGCTCCACCAACAACCACGGAAGTCCGCATCCCACCAGACAAATGACTGACCCGATGGATAGATCGATTCCGCCAGTAATTATAACGAACGCCACTCCTATGCTGATGATCCCAAAAAGAGCGGTGCGCCGCAGGACGTTTTCCAAGTTGTAGGACCCCCAGAAAACGTCGCTCATGATGGTGGTCATGACGATGACGCAGACTAGAATTAGAAAGATGCCTTGAATTTTCTTCATGGAAACAAGTAGTAAGTTTGATAATTCAGGCGGCTTTGCCTGAGGATTCCGGATTTCCCGTAGCGAGCTGCATGACACTCTCCTCGCTAAGATCTTCGCGAGACAATTCACCCGTCAACCGTCCCTCGTGCATAACGAGAGCGCGATCGGATATGCCGAGCACTTCTTCCAGTTCACTGGAAACGAAAAGGATGGCGACGCCGGCATCCGCCAATTCCTCCATCAGCCCGTAGATTTCTCGCTTAGCACCGACGTCGATCCCACGAGTAGGTTCGTCCAGTAAGAGGACGGTGGGGTTCATGGTAAGCCATTTTCCAAGCACGACCTTCTGCTGGTTCCCGCCGGACAGGTAACGAACAATCTGATCATCACCGGGAGTTTTTACGCGCATGCTCTTGACCATTTCTCGTGTGATTTCGAGTTCCTTTGCGAAATCGAGAAAGCCCCATTTTTTTTGATCTCTGCGAAGGGCAGCGAGGCTCATGTTTTCTCGTACGCTCATGTCTATGACGAGCCCCTGTTGCTTACGATCCTCGGGAGCCAACGCCAAGCCTCCCCGAATCGCATCGAGAGGAGAATTGATCTCCGATGGTTGTCCCTTGATCGCGATGGAACCACCCAAAGCGGGTGTGACGCCGAACAAGGTTGCCAGCATCTCCGTGCG
>CAWVZQ010000764.1:0-1821 GCA_963934405.1 uncultured Opitutales bacterium
CAGGCGAGAGACATCCGCCGTAAGCTGGAATTCCACCACGGCAAGCCAAGCCAAGAGATCGATGACGACCTGCTTGGTGATGGTTCCGCTGGTAAGTTGGTCTTACTTTGGCCTCGTTTGGGCAGTCCCGACCCGCGCATTCGCTATGCCGCCCGCATCGCGCTGGAGCATCAACCCTTGGAGCGTTGGAGGAGTGCCGCCTTGACCGGAAATGGTGATCCCTTGGCTATGCTGACGGGCTGGACCGCCTTGTTCCATGCCGATGCAAAGCAATCTGGTGCAATTCTTGCAAGGCTGGCCAAACTGAAGCTAAAGGAGCTGAGCGAGGACCTGAGCCTCCAAGTAGCCCAGCTATATTCTCTTTGCCTGCCCGAAGCCGATTCGGCCACGAAAAAGGCCGTTCTCGACCAACTACGCCCGCTCTACCCAAACCCATCGGCCAAGCTTAACTGGGCCCTCGCCCCGCTGCTCATCCAGCTTGATCCGGAGCGAGCCGTGACCCAAACCATTGCCTTGCTGGAAACTTGCAACGCCCCGCTTCAAACGGTGCATTACCTGTATCAGTTGCGTCATGCCGACGCGGGATGGACCAAGGTCAATCGGGAAACCTACTTTCGCAAGATAGGCGAAGCCACTGGTTACGTGGGCGACAGTCGCGGCCTCCCGAGGACCTTGGACAGAATTAAGAAAGATGCCTTGGCCACCATGCCCGAGGGAGAAAGGAAAGCCTACGAGGCCTTGGCTAGCAGCAAAAGGAAAATGCCTCCCTTGCCCGACTTCACGGGCCGCCAGTTCGTCCGAAACTGGAAAAGCTCGGATTTTTCCAAGGATCTAGGCTTTCAGCATGAAGAGCGCTCGGTGGATAATGGAAGGCAAATGTTCGCCTTGGCCTTGTGTAGCCGTTGCCACCGCTTTCGGGGAGAAGGTTTTCCGATTGGGCCCGATCTTTCAGGAGTGGCCAATCGATTGGGGAGAAAGGATTTGCTCCAAGCCATCGTCTCGCCGTCCGAAACCATTGCCCAAAACTACCGGGTCGACGTCTTGAAATTAACAGGTGGCCGCACACTAAACGGTCAAATCATTCCGACCCTCGATTATCGAGCTCCCTACCTCTTGCTGGCCGAAAATCCGCTCCAACCGGACCAGACGAAGAGGATACCGAAGGCGGAAGTGTTGGAGAGAAAGCGTTCCGATTTGTCCATTATGCCTGCGGGCTTGTTGAACAACTTGAGCAAGCAGGAGGTTCTTGACCTTCTTGCTTACCTGAAGAGTGCCGGGAACTAGGCGAGGACTTCCTTCATCTCGCCCGTGCTGTCGGCAAAGGAATCGGCCTTCGCCCCTAAGCTCTTCTGCATCGTCACGAAAAGGTTGGCGAGGGGCACGTCCTTGTCGAACTTAAGGTACTGGCCGTGCTGGTAGCCGAGGTTCTTTCCTCCGGCCAGGATCAGCGGATAATTGTTGTTGTTGTGGGTCTTGCTGTTGCTGCTGCCGTAAAAGATGCAAGTATTGTCCAGCACGCTGCCGTCGCCTTCCTTCATTTCGCTCAAGCGCTTAATTAGGTAGGCTAGGCATTCGGTTTGGTAGCGGTCCCATTTGCCGCGGTTCTCAGCCCCGGCTCCCTTGCCGGCTCCATGAGCCAGACCATGAGCGTCCTTGGGGAACCCGAGAAGCGAAGGAAACTTGTTGGCGATGGAAATGGCTCCGTGCATGCTGGCCAACTGGTAGGTGACGAAGCGCGTGGAATCCGTCTGGAAGGCGAGTGCGATCAAGTCGAGCATGGTATGGATCAACTTGCCCGGGGTCTCGTTGTCCGCATCCAAG
>CAWVZQ010000765.1:0-1820 GCA_963934405.1 uncultured Opitutales bacterium
TCGCTTGTTGAACTCGAGGGTGGCCAACCATTTGAGCTCTATGACCAACTCCCTAAGGCGTTCCGTTGTTTGTTCTTCTTCCTCTTGCTGCTTTTTCTTTGGAAGGAACTTTTCTTCACCGACCTCGGCCAAGCCGGCCATTGTCTCGAGTACGTCCAGAGTGCGATTCAATACATTCTGCTGGGTCTGCAGAAAAGATATGGCAGCCTGAAGGTGCTCTTCAAGTTTCTCCTTCGTCTTGAGAGGTATTTCGTCTTCCTTGAACGGAAGCTTTTTCTTCGTGTAGTTGGATAAACGCAGACGCATGGGCAAGTATGGGAAAGCATTCACTTTGTGACTTAATGCCAGTGTGAAATCAAGCTGAAAGCACCTTCTCAGGAGGTAAGTCGGCCCGTCCGGGAAGAGAAGACTGGTAAAAACCTCCGCCGAGCAGGCGTTCGCCGTCGTATATGGCGATAACTTGCCCGGGGGCGAGTGCTCGTTGAGCTGACTCGAAAGTAACTTCTACCGATCCGTTTCCTAATGGGTGAAAGTCAATCGGAGTGGACGGGTCTCGATAACGAGGTTTAGCCAACAGTTTTTGCCTGCCGGTCACGGGTTCGCTAACGAAACTCAAATCGTCTACGATAAAGGATGTCCCCCAAAGTCCCGGGGCATCCGCACTCTCAAACGCAACAATTAGTCTTTTTGCAGCCGGATCCTTTCCCACGACCACGAAATTTTCGTTATCGGTGTTTGACGGCACTCCTATACCCCTCCTTTGGCCCAAGGTATATCTATGCAACCCGCGATGCTCGCCAACTACTTTCCCCTCGCTTGTTACGATTTCTCCGGGTTCGTCATCCAGAAATCCCTCAAGGAATTCGGAGACCTTCACTTTACCGAGAAAGCATATGCCTTGGCTATCCTTTTTGTCGGCAACGGGAATGTTCCGCTCTTTGGCGATTCGGCGTACCTCGGGCTTTGGGATTTCGCCTAAGGGGAACCTCGCCGCCGTCAGTTGCTTTGGCAGGATGCGGGCGAGGAAGTAGGACTGGTCCTTGTTCTTGTCCAGACCTTCCCACAACTGGGGCGTGCCGTCCTCGTCTAGTTCCCGCCTGCAGTAATGACCCGTGGCCAAAGCCTCGAATCCTCTATCCTCGGCGTGCTCGAGCAATTTCCCGAACTTCATCCGGCGGTTGCAGGTCACGTCGGGATTGGGAGTAATCCCATTTCGGTAGCCTTCCACCATGGGCCGGACCACGTTCTCTTGATAGAAATCGACGAAGTTCACGACTTCAAATGGAATTCCCAAACATTCGGCGACGTCTTGGGCGTCAGCAAGATCCTGTGCTCCGGGACAATCGCCCAGTACGTCCGTTTCGTGCTCCCAAGTCTTTACGTATACTCCTTCCACCTCGTGTCCTTCGTCAACCAGCAAGGCCGCCGCCACGGCACTGTCCACGCCTCCGGACAAGGCCACCATCACTCGCTCATTTCTTCGAGACGTCATATTTTCTCTCATACTATATATTTCTATGACCTATCCGCAAAGATTTTTCGATTGTCGAGATTGGCTCATCCCTATTGTTGCATGGCATGGCAAATAAGGTTTTGCGGATTTGGCGGGAATCTCGTGATTGCGGGCTCGTGGCTCTGGATCGAGATTGGAATGGCGAACCCATTGCTGATTTCCCATCGGAATGGAAGTCGGATGATGGGGCAGGGGAGTTTTCCCCGCTATCGCCAACCGAGCGAGGGTCTCTTTGTGGTTATGCTCGCGTAGGTGACCAGGCATTGTTCCTTGTCGAGCCGATCCTTTATCCCTTCTTGCTTCGTCC
>CAWVZQ010000766.1:0-1816 GCA_963934405.1 uncultured Opitutales bacterium
GCAATGGCAGACGAAGCGTGTATCTTTCAGTGCGTCGCAACTTTCTCTCTCCCTTCATGCTGGCTTTTGATACACCTTCTCCATTCAATGCCGTGGGACGTCGCACGAATTCAAACGTGCCTTCGCAGGCCCTCATCCTGATGAACGATCCTTTTGTTGTTGGGCAGGCAACTCTCTGGGGCAAAAAAATGATAAAGCAGTTTAGCGACGTTCGCGAGCGTATCAGTTTTCTTTACGAATCTGCTTTCTCCCGACCTCCCACGGATTTTGAGATGGATGCATCGCGAGCTTTTGTTGTCGAGCAAGCTAAGCTCCATGGAGTTGCGGAGAATCATGAGTTGCCATGGAAGGATTTAGCCCACGCTATAATCAATACCAAGGAATTCATCTTTTTGAATTAAAGAGACAGTCTATATCATGAATCATCATTGCGGAAGATTTCGAGGAGCACCGACTACGCGTCGCAGTATGTTGAGGAACTGCGGAATGGGCTTTGGTGCGATGGCCTTTTCCTCCTTGTTGCAGGACAAGTCCTTTGCCGGGCTTGATTCTTCGGGTGAAGATCGCCATTCCGCCTTCAATCCGCTGATGCCCCGCCGCCCCCATTTTCCGGCTCGGGCCAAAAGCGTCATCTTTCTTTATATGGACGGAGGGGTGTCGCACGTTGATTCCTTCGATCCCAAGCCGATGCTCGATAAATTTCACGGGCAGGACCCGAGAAAGCTTATGGATGTCCAACCAACCCAATTCAACAGCATTGGCAAGGTCTTGAAGAGTCATTGGGAATTTAAGAATTATGGTAAGAGCGGCATGCCCGTAAGCGACTTGTTCCCGCATATTGGGTCATGCGCCGATGACATTTGTGTAATTCGTTCGATGACTTCCAAATTCTCCGAACATACAAATGCGAATTATTTTCTTCATACGGGCAATGGACTGCAGGGGCGACCTAGCATGGGAGCTTGGGCGGGATATGGTCTGGGCAGTGAGAATCAGAACTTGCCCGGTTTTGTGGTGGTCAATGGTGGCTTGGTTCCGCCGGGTGGATTGGACAACTTTAATGCCGGTTATCTTCCGGCAGCTTATCAGGGGAGTGTATTTCGGGCATCAAACCCTCCTGTATCCAATGTCAAGATGAGTGATCCTAGTGATGCTCACCAGCGGGCTAAATTGAACTTCATGCGCACACTGGATTCGGAGAACTTGAAGCGAGCGGGCGGCCATGACGCTTTGGAGTCGGCTATTTCGAACCATGAACTGGCTTATCGCATGCAGTTGGAGGTTCCCGAGTTGATGGATCTTTCGGGAGAACCCGAATACCTCAAGGAAGCTTATGGATTTAAACATAGCTGGAATGGTACCAAGACCTTTGCTCGTTCTTGCATGACTGCTAGGCGTTTAGTCGAACGCGGGGTACGGTTTATTGAACTGACTTGCCCTGGCGGATCGGGAGACCGTTGGGACCAGCATGGCAAATTGAAGGATGGACATACGAAAAACGCCCGTTCCGTAGATCAGCCAATAGGCACCTTACTTAAGGATCTTAAGCAACGGGGTTTGCTTGAGGAGACCCTCGTTGTATGGACAGGCGAGTTTGGTCGCACTCCTTTCGCCCAAGGAGGCGATGGTCGCGATCACCATCCCTGGGGTTTTTCGCTTTGGATGGCCGGCGGTGGTGTGAAAGGTGGAACGACTTATGGCGCAACCGACGAGTTTGGCTATCACGTAGTCGAGAACAAACTCGAGATACATGATTTGCACGCGACCATGCTTCATTTGCTAGGTCTAGACCACGAGCGATCCACCTTCCGATATG
>CAWVZQ010000767.1:0-1811 GCA_963934405.1 uncultured Opitutales bacterium
CCAATAGATATTCGGACCTGTCTTCCTTTCTAGACGAAAACGAAAGTTATGCCGACGTAGCTCCAATTGCCACCGCGCTTCATGAGGGGCGTCCTCTCACGAGCAAGCAAAGAAGCTTCTTGGCTGCGATGCCGGATATAGAAGCCGAGAAGACAAACGACGTCGACTTGCTGTCCGCGCTACTAGATCGGCATGGCCCTGGTCGAGTCGTCTTTAGGAATACTCGAGCAAACATGAGTGGTTTTCCCAAAAGAGTTGCCTACTTACTGCCGCTTGATCCACCAAAAGAAGACCCGCCTGAACTTGATGAAGAAGACGAATTGGAGCTTGAGGATTTGTATTACCATGAAGAGGATGAAGAACCCACCGAGGCAATAAGTTTCACACCGGAACCACGCGTATTGTGGTTGGAAAAATTGCTTGAGGAGATCGGGGAAGATAAGGTGTTACTTATTTGTGAAAGCAAAGAGAACGCCAAAGCAATCGAGCAAGCCATAGCCCAAAGGATAACTGTAAAGAGTACGGTATTCCACGAAGAGTTAACCCTCGTCCAACGAGACCGCAATGCCGCATGGTTCGAAGAAAAAGACGGTGCACGTATATTGATCTGCTCCGAAATAGGAAGTGAAGGACGAAACTTTCAATTCTCTCACCACCTCGTGCTATTCGATTTGCCAGTTGACCCTGAACTGCTTGCTCAACGGATCGGCAGATTGGATCGGATCGGTCAAACGCAAACAATTCACATTTATGTTCCATACACGAAAAACGGTAGGGAAGAAGTGCTCGCCCGTTGGTATCACGATGGACTGGATGCCTTTGAGAATCATCTCGAGGGAGGAAATCTTGTGCTCCGGCAATTTGGCGAAGAGATCGGCGAACTCCTGGAAACCTTTAACGAATCCGTTGAGGAAGAGCACAAGCTCGCCAAGCTGATTGCAAAATCTTCGCAACAAAGAAAGATTATTGCCGAACAGTTGGAAAAAGGTCGTGATCGATTATTGGAGCTGAATTCCAACCGACCGGAAGTGGCGGATGCGCTGGTCGATTCAATTCGCGACACTGACAGTTCAATTGAGTTGGAAACTTTCCTATTGGAAGTGTTCGATCACTTCGGCGTGCGAGTGGAAGAACGGGACAAGCGCACCTACCTTTTGGATGGTCGTTCTGCGATAAACTGCGATGGATTCCCGGGGTTGCCCAAAGGAGGACTTGTGGGCACGTTCGACCGCAACTACTCTCTCAGCAGGGAAGATATAACACTCCTGACCGGAGATCACCCCATTGTCACAGGAGCTGTCGATTTATTGCTCGGGAGTGAGCAAGGAAACTGCAGTTTCAGCGTATGGGAAGATGACAAGGAAGAGCAATCCCTCCTCCTCGAAGCAATCTTTGTATTGGAGGCACTGGCCCCAAAACAACTCCACGCAGATAGGTTTCTTCCCCCCACCCCGCTGCGCTTTCTGATCAACCAAGATCGAGAGGTAGTCACCATGGACTTACCCGAAATGAGCGATGGCTCCCCTTACGCCCTTCTGGATGACTTTAAAGTTGGTAAAGAACTGATCCCGAAAATGCTCGGGAAAGCCCGAAAAATGGCTACGGCGTTGGCAAAAAAAGTAATTGAAGAAGCCACGGAATCGATGACGACCACCATACAAGGAGAACTCGAACGCCTCACCGCCCTTCGCAAGATAAATGATAACATTCGACAAGAGGAGATCGATCTCACTTGCAAACAGATGCAGGAATTGGGCGAAGCTTTGAGTAAAGCAAGAATTCGGCTCGATGCCATACGATTAATATTCAAA
>CAWVZQ010000768.1:0-1804 GCA_963934405.1 uncultured Opitutales bacterium
ATCCTTTTTTCACCCCCGATTTCCTCAACGGTGGCATAGCGACCATTATCCGCGTAGAACCAGTACACACCATCGCCGGAAGTGGTGACAGGATTTGCAAGTGTGACAAGCCCTTCGGAATCACTGTAAAGAGTCGCTAACTCAGCGCCCGAGTAAACATGGACTTGGGCGCCCGAGTTTGGCACTCCGGTATCGAGAAAGAGCTGCCCGTAATGCTTCGCTTTGCCAAATGCGTTCCCTGTCCACAGAAGGAGCGCGATGGCACCAAGAACAATCTTCGACGAAAGTGATTTGCTATTATGTTCTAACATCGAATGCGTCCCCTGCTAAGGTATAATGGTAAGGCGTGAAGTGGTGCTCACTGTCCCGAGAACTGCACGGGGATCGACTCCCGCGGGAGCGGCAACTGCCTCCAGCGAGCCCGCTCCCTGGGTGACAAGTAAATCACCTATGCTTATAGCTCCTGCTGTGCGGGGAACCATTCTCCCCGAAACCATAACAAATACGCGGGAACCGTCCTTTTTATAAACCACCGCGGGATTCTCATCGGCAAACTTGCGCGGCTTGATCACGCCGAAAGGATCGGAAGGATCCAGTACGACCACGTTCCCGAGGTTTAGATTTCCTCCGGTGTTATTCTTTACTTCCATTGCGAGTCCTTCGAATCCCCCATTAAAAGCTTTGGCTGACATCTCTCCGTCCGCGGACACCCGGAACAGGGTTTCCATGACAGGCGACGTAAGAGTAGTAAAAGAGTCGTTTCCGTACTCGAGGGAATGATCCTCACCGTTGATTCGAAACACATACGATTGATTTTTGATGGTCCGTTTTTTCCATGTATTGGTTGTTTCATCCCAATCGGCGTTTAACGTCTGCGCCCAACCCTGTTTACCCTTATTGACGATGATCCGGTATGGCGTTGGGGGATTATTGGCATCCGTGGATCCCGGCCGGCCAAGTGACAATGCGTTGTTCCCTCCACTCGTTTTCTCCCCTCTCTCGACGAGAGTAAGCGGAGGTGCATTTGAAGACGATCGAATGCTATGCGGAGCGTTGGGATTAACCAGAGTGACATCGGTTAAGGAATAATTGACAGAGGGGTGGGAGACATGAATATCGTAGTCTCCATTGGCAACGTAGAAACGGAATTTGCCGTTCGCGTCGGTAGTTATGGGATTAGGCCGTTCGATGAAGTCGTCCGTGGTCGTTGCATAAACCACACTCTTTACAGGCACCTCGGTCGTGCCCGCTTCAGTTTCCACGGTGATTTCCCATATCGAAACATTTCCATAGGCGGTATCAGACGACCTCGTCACGTCGACCATGACGTAACGTCCGACTGGATTGGAAACATGGATTTTTGTAGTACCCTTCGTATTGTCCGCAACGACCGCCGTCCGGTTTACAAAGTCCCACTTGTCAGCGACTCCGTACAATTTTCGGTTCGGGCTCTTCACACCGCTAGGCAGACCTTTACCCGTCGCAATGGCCTTCCATTTTTCCGGACCGCCGCCGGCCTTGCCATTCTTTTTCAACCCAAAAGCCTTGGCTTGGGCCTCCGTCAGTAACCGGACCGTGTAGTCAACTGCGGCGGAATTCTGGAAGTCGACCCAAACGGATCGCAACGGGACATCCGCTCCGCAATCGACCCAAATCCATTGGTGGTTGCTGGAGGGTCGCGCAAAGGGAGGCAAAACGCCTGCTGCAGACGACCACCGCGTGCTTGGCTTGTCGTCAAACGCCTGCTGGCCAGACAGGTTCCATCCGGTCGAGGACACGTCTTGCGTCGCCGAGGTCAAGTCAA
>CAWVZQ010000769.1:0-1803 GCA_963934405.1 uncultured Opitutales bacterium
CTCCCGTCGACGACAGACCCAAGGATCCCCTTCCACCAAAGCCGACTCCGGAACCCGAACCGAAGCCTGAACCGAAGCCCGAGCCTGAGCCGGAGCCGAAACCCATCGACCCGAAGGCGGGCTTGCTGGCCCACTATCCCTACACGGGAAACGCAAAGGACCACAGCGGCAACGGGCATCACCTGGAGGTCAACGGCTCCACCCCCACGGAGGATCGCTTCGGCATGCCGAACTCGGCCTACGCCTTCGACGGCAAGGATGACTTCATGTTCGCAGACCTCGAGGAAAGAAAGGGAGACTTCACCCTCTCCCTCTGGGCCAAGGCAGAGAACGTCGAGCAGAGCAGGTTCCGCTCGGTCATCAACATACACGACAAGACCCCCGGCTCCAAGCACACCTGCCAGATCCACACCAGCGGCGGGCGCTACCCCACCTACCAGTTCTTCTCCAGCAACCCCGAGAGCTTCGCCCTCGTGAAGGCCGAGTGGCAGCACCTCGCCGTGACCGTCTCGGGCAAGGTCATACGGTTCTACGAGAACGGCCGCAGGGTGTACTCCCAGGAGCTCGAGGGAGGTGAGGCCAACAAGTTCGCAAACATCATCATCGGGCGCAACCGAGAGGCTAACGCCATGTACCACGGGACCATCGACGACGTATACCTATACAAGAGGGCCATCTCCGACGCAGAGGTCGAGAGACTCTATGACGGTGGCTTCGAGGACTCCGACGGAGACGGACTCACCGACGACTACGAAAAGGGTTACGGACGCTACCAGATTGTGGATGGCAAATTCACTTGGAAAGAAGCAAAGGCAGACGCAGAAAAGCGTGGAGGTCATCTCGCCACCTTAGTAACTAACGAAGAATGGGAGTCATTCCTCGCAATCGTAGGTGGCAAGGACAATGTTCCCTACGGAGCTTGGATGGGCGGCACGGATGAAAAGACCGAAGGTGTTTGGGAATGGATAACCAATGAAGTTTGGAAGTACGCGAATTGGCGACGTGGAGAACCAAATAATGCGGGAGGAAATGAAGATCACCTCCATGTCTGGCACATAAAATCCAATACGCAAAAGCAATGGAATGATCAAAGGACGGGAAAGTTTCCTTACATCCTCGAGTACGGCTACTACACGGATCCGACCTTGGCGGACAGCGACAACGACGGTGTGAACGACGGCGAGGAAACGGCGGCCAAGACGGACCCGAATAACCCGCTCAGCCGTCCCGCCCCCGACAAGAAGGCTCCCAAGGAGCAACCCGGCCCACCTCCCCCCGACCGGGATTTTTCCAAAAAGGTCGAGGAACTCACCAAGGCCAACGAGGAGAAGGACAAGAAGATCGAGGAACTGGAAAAGCGCATCGAGGCGTACGCCAAGTCGATGGCGGAACTCAACGCGACCAACGCCGCCCTCGCCAAAAAAGTCGAGGACAGGGACAAGACCATCGCATCCCTTCGCTCCGAGCACAAGGACCTCAGGCAGCAGCTCGTGAACGCACGAGAAGATGTCGCCAATGCTAGCCAAAAGCTCTCCACCACCGAGAAGGAACTGGAGACCGCCAAGAAAGTCGCCAACACTCCCTTCGTCAACGGCTGGATCTACGACCCCGACCAAGGCTGGCTCTTCACGAACGCCGACCTCTACCCGAGCATCTACAGCAGCACCACCAAGAGCTGGCACTACTACGAGCCAGGCTCCGCCAAGCCACGACTATTCTACTCTTACAAGGACGAGGCATGGGAAGCATGGGACCCGATGCCAGAACAAACCGAAACCGCAGTGGCTTCCAGTCAATCAACAA
>CAWVZQ010000770.1:0-1801 GCA_963934405.1 uncultured Opitutales bacterium
GGGTCGGGTGGCTTGGGTCCAAGAACATCCGTAAGAGCGAAGTACTTGTTACCGGTTGGGTTACCTTGAAACCCTCCGGGGCGAAGATGCTTGAGGGAACTGGAACCATTCCAGAGTCCTTGGTTGTCACAATAGAAAACATCGCCAAGGTGATTGAAGCCAATGCCGCCGGGGGAACGGATGCCATAACCAGTTGGAATCGTCTTTCCATCAGGAGTCACCCGCATACACCAACCGCGAAAGGGGCTCTTGTCATCGGCGCCTCCGGAGCCGGTCAGGCAAAGAACCACCCAGATATCGCCATTCTTGTCGTGACGCGTTCCAAAAGCGTACTCGTGATAGTCGCCATTGATGCCCCACCCGTCTCCAAGGGTCTCGAATACGTCGGCTCGACCATCGCCGTCGCTGTCTTTGATGCGGGAAACCTCGGGACGCTGCGTAAGGTAGAGCCAACCGTCTTTCCAGGCTATGCCGAGCACTTCGTGCAACCCTCGGGCGAAAAGACTCCATTTGGGTTTGGGATCTTCACCAAAAACATTCTCCCCGACGAAGATGTCTCCTCGGCGTGAAGCGATGGCCACCTTATTGCCGGGCAATACGTCGATACCGCTTACTTCGATCACCTCCCCCTCAGGCAACGGAATTGTAGTAATGGGATAATAGTCCGATTCCACTGGCTGAGAGAAAGAAACAGAGACGAAAAGCATCGAGGCTAGAGCAACCGAAAACACAGGTAAATTCTTCATGGTAATCACTTTTGTTTAAAATTAAAAGTTGGAGCCAATCAGTTGGCCCAAGCGTAGGTGACTTCGAATTCTGCGGTTCCCCCCTTGAAGGTAACGGGAACTCGGAGATCGCCGGACTGAACAGAGGGGTTCGCTCCCTTAACAGTTACTGAAAGTTCGCTGCTTTGAAAAACGTCGCCTTTTTTCTCAAAACCACCTTGCGCGATACGGAAGTAGAGATTGGCCGGTGCATCCTTAGTTTTAAGTTTGATGACACGCTTGATTTGCCCGAACTCACCTTCAGCGGCAGAAACGGGCAGAGGGGTATCTTCAATGGAAACTCCTCCGCGTTCGTACTTGAAGGTCGGACGCTGGCTCTTGTCTAGAAAGTATCCGCGAAAGCGAAAATCCTTTGTTCGATATTCGGCTTGTGGCCAAGCAGAGTCAGAGCTTTCCAAAGTAGCGAAGGCAACTCCCTCCGGGAACTTGATGACAGCCTCTCCCGCAGGAGGTTGATAACCTTGCCCGCGACCCTTCCAGTGCCGAGCGCCGTCGATAAAGTCACCTTGCCAGATCATGGCTAAGCGTAAGTTGTTTGCATCAAAAGCAAGGTTCAAGCCTTCATGATAGCCCACACCAATCGCTCTGGGACCTGCGCCATTTATAAAATTACGGTACACGGAGGCTTCGCCTTCGGGAGGTTCGATAAGCAGTCCGATTGCTCCACCGCCTCCACCACCTCCGGGGGATTTCTTGGAAAGCGGTTGGTTCTTGATGCCGGGACCGGACCAAGCCACGGCCAACTCCTCTCCCCCACTCTTCTCGAAGAAACGTACCTCAATGGATCTCTTACCTTTCTTGAGAGTAACGGAACCGGAACGACTCTGAACACCATGAACACCATCGTTGTCCACGACGAGTTTGCCATCAATAAGCAACTGTGAACCGTCATCCGAAGAAGTTACAAATGTGTACTTCCCGTCCTTCGGGCATTCGATTTCACCAGTAAAGACAAAACCAAAATCATCCCCCTTGTCACGGGGCGAAATATCAAAGAGACCACTGGCAAGAACACC
>CAWVZQ010000771.1:0-1801 GCA_963934405.1 uncultured Opitutales bacterium
AGTTGCTCGCCCGTAAGGGATGAAGAACAGAAGTCGGTACCTGCGTAACCGTTTACCTGCAGGTCGAAAGGCTTCACGTCAAGGAGGCCGCCGCCGAATCCAGAAACAACCGACAATCGGGATGTTCCTGAAGGATCGAGGCCGGCACCTCCGGCGTGACGGGACCTTGGGTGGCGTTTTTCACCGCCTCGGCCTTGCGCTCGTCGGGGACGGTGCAAACGATGGTGTCACTTTTCATGATTTGGCGAACGGACATGGAGATGGCCCGACTCGGCACCGAATCGAAATCGGGGAACCAGCCCTCGCCGAGTTGTTGTTGGCGGCAGGCTTCGTCCAAATCCACGACTAGATAAGGTTTTTCGGTTTCGAAGTCGGCCGGCGGATCGTTGAAGGCGAGATGACCGTTTTCCCCGATGCCGACGAAGGCAACGTCTATGTGGGTGGAAGTAATCAACTCACTTACACGATCGCATTCGGCCTCCACCTCGCCTTCCCCATCGAGAAAATGAAAGGCTGCCGGAGGAAGTGGCAATTTGCTGACGAAACGTTCCCAAAGGTATTTTCGGAAAGAAGCCTCATGGGTGATTGGCAGCCCCACGTATTCATCGAGGTGAAAGGCCGTGATCTTGTTCCATGGCAAATCGGATTCGGCAAGGATAGCCAACACTTGAAATTGCGAAACACCGGTTGCGACAATGATGGAAGCGGATCCCTTTTCGGCCAATGTTTCCTTGAGCTTGGCGATTCCGGCCGCGGCTGCGGCCGCTCCCATGTCATCCTTCTGCTCGAAAATTTCAATTTTCATGGCTTCAAAGTTCGGCCACGAGTTTCTCCAAGCGACGAGCGAATTCCACCCAAACTACGCGAGCCTCGCCCGAGTCGTCGACGTCCTGGCCCGCATGGATGGCGGCCTTGATGTGAGGCTCTATGGAAAGCCAGCCGTCGTAGCCGTTGGCTTCGAGGTCAGCAAAAATTCTACGCTGGACGGGATCCTCGTCTACGTGACAGGTGACGTGCCCCCCACCGTCCTCGCCCGGCTTGGCGCACTTGACGTGAACATGAGTGACCTCTGCTCGGCAGGTATCGTAGTAATCCCAGGTGACCTCCACGTCGTTGTCGTGCAGGCTGTTGTTTCCGGTATCCATGATGAGCTGCAGGGCGGGGCTTCCCACTGCCGCGACCATTTCGAGATAGCCTTCGGCGGTGGCTCCGTAACCATTGCAATTCTCATGGGCCAGAACGATGCCTTCGCCCTCGGCGATAGCGGTCAATTCCTTGAGCCGACGAAACACCTCGGCTTTCCATGCCTCTTGGGACAGGGGGCTTGTCTCATCGTTCGGGTAAGACATGATGCGGAGGAACTTCGTGCCCATCTCCTGCATGCGGGGCGCCACGCGACGAATTTCATCCAAGTCCACTTGAAAGTCTGTCGTGATCGGGCGAGCCCAATTGCCGATTTGGCCGCCGAAGCCGACCACCTCGATATTTTCGGACTGAAGCGCCTCTCGGGTTTGCCTCCACTCGTCGTCGGTCTGGTCGCAGACGTTGCCACCGTCGATCAGGCGAAGTTCAATGGCGGACCATCCGACTTCCTTGAGAGTTGAAATTTGGTCTGCGAGACTTTTTTCGGCTTCGTCGGGGAATCCCGTGAATTTAAATGGCATGATGTCTGAGGGTTACTTGGGTTACGGGAAATGTGAAACTAACGGCGGAAGGAAGAGGTAAAATCCTCGCTGGACACCTCAACCACTTTCTTCTCGTGGGTCGAGTTCTCAATAAGTTCGTTCAGCTTGGACTCCCA
>CAWVZQ010000772.1:0-1797 GCA_963934405.1 uncultured Opitutales bacterium
GTCGGTGTAGGAGGTGGAGGCATTCTCGTTGACCGTAATGAAGCGAGGATCAACACCATGGCGACGACAATCCTCAAGAATGAACTCGCCTAAAGAGTCCCCACCCACGAAGCCGGCGCCTTCGAGCGGGAATGAGGCTCCCATCTTGGCCAAGTCCAACAAGACGTTGTAGGGCGACCCCCCCGAACCTTGGGACTGGTCGTAGATGTTGGCCAGTTGCTCGTGCTTAGGGTAGACGTCGATTATCTTTACTTGGTCTATGATCCAGTTACCGCCGGCAAGAATGCCTGAGCGGGATTCCGAAGAGGATGTCGGCTCCATATAGCGTGCTTGGGTTGTTTTAGGATTTGCAGAAAAAAACGATTTTCGCTTTACCTTTAAGGCGAAAAACGATGCTTCACCTGCATCCCAATTTTCAAAAACTAGCAAGAAAGAAAAGAATATATGAGTACCGAACTACCTCGTTCCATTGATGGCCTGAAGACGGTCACGGAAAACGTACGCTCTCATGCAGAGTCAGCGTTGGAAGGCGTTCGATTCGAGAACTCCTCCCCCACCGAGCCTCTCGTAATCCTTCGCTACTTTGGTCCCGAAGCCAATCCCGACGCTCCCGGAATAGGCGACGCCGCGAAGTAACAGGCTGAGATTCGGGCTAGTCTTCCTCGGCTATCCGGGCCTCAATGGCGGCGATCACAACGTCGAGAGCCTTGATGCGGGCATATCGCTTGCAGTTGCCTTCGATTACGGTCCAAGGAGCGTAGGAAGTGTGGGTCCGTAGAAACATTTCCTCGGTTGCCTCTTCGTAAAGATCCCACTTTTCCCGGTTACGCCAGTCCTCTTCGTTGAGTTTCCACTGCTTTGCGGAATCTTTCTCTCGGGCCTTGAACCGGTTCATCTGCTCGTCCTTGTCGATCTGAAGCCAGAACTTGATCACGACGGCACCGAAATTCCAAAAGTTTTCCTCCATCTCGTTTATCTCGCCATAGGCACGATTCCAATCGGTCTCGGAGCAAAAACCCTCCACCCGCTCTACGAGCACGCGACCATACCATGAACGATCGAATATGGTAAGGTGACCCGCCTTGGGAAACTCCGTCCAGAATCGCCACAAGTAGTGGTGGACTTTCTCCACGTCGTTGGGGGCCGCAATCGGTATCACCTCGTAACCACGGGGATCCATTTTCTCGGTCAACCGTCGGATATTGCCCCCTTTGCCTCCGGCGTCCCAACCCTCGTAGACGATTACCACGGGAATACGGCGATGGTAGATCTCATCGTGCAACTCGCCAATCCGCTTCTGGCGCTTCTCCAAAAGCTTGCGGTATTCATCCCTGTCCAGGCTCAGGGATAGGTCCACCCTCTTCAAGCTCGGGGCAGTCGAAAAAACGGGCAAATCCTTCTTCGCGGGTGACTCCTGTTTCGACGTCTCCTTAGTCAGAGCAGCCACCCGCTTCCCCAAAACCTTAACCAAGCATCGAAGGATAGAGGCATTGGCGGAAGTCACGTGCTTTGCATCGACCACCTTCCAAGGAGAGGCCGGCAGATCGGTGGCCTCGATCAATCGCTTGGTCGCCTTTTTGTACTGAGCATACTTGCAGTGACGAGCGAGAACGTCGTCCGACACCCGCCAAGCAGTAGCGGGATTCTTGCGAAGCTTGTTTAGGCGCTCGGCTTGCTCTTCCTTCGATATGTCCAAGAAGAACTTGAAGATCACCGTCCCACCGTCCTTAAGCTGGTTCTCAAAGGCGACGACGTCGTCGAATGCCTTGTTCAAGGAATCTTCGTCCAATTCCTCAG
>CAWVZQ010000773.1:0-1792 GCA_963934405.1 uncultured Opitutales bacterium
CCATGCCTCGCCGTTTGACGTGAATTCGGGTTCGGTGGCGTCGGGGTTTCCCCAGCGCATAACGACTTTGTCACCCACCGAGAGGTTGGGCACGCGCACCCAGACTAGGGATTCGCCCTCCTCGTTCCATTCCACGATCTCGTACTTGCACTCGATGCCGGAGCTGGTCTGGAAGCGCAAGTCGAGCCCGTCCCCCTTGAACTGGCTGTAGCGAAAGCCCCGGTCATAGAGAGCGGGATCGCTCTCGCTCAGTTTAAGTAGCATGTGCCAGTCCGACAGGTCGGGCTGGTAGGTGCCCGTTCCCGGAACCAGTAGCTGAATTTCGCGAATGCCAATGTAGTCGTCGGTCCCCGTGGCGGCGGTAATGAGGAGCTTGTAGTACTCGTATTGGCCAGTCGTGGCGACGTCGTAGGTGCGGATTTGGTCGATGGCCCAAGTCTGCCCAACGCGCTGGTCGAGATCGATCCAAGTGGCGCCGTCGTTGGAGCCCTGCAGCTTGAAGTCCTTAGGACCTCGATTGGCGAAATTAATATCTTGCCCCTGGATCGTGTACTGCTCGACTTTGTGCCTGGCTCCATTCGCAAACTGGTACTGAACGAAAACATTGGGTAGTTCCGACTGTTTCGACAACCAACGCGACGTATCCCCCGAGGTGGCACCGTCGTCGAATGCCTTGATCCCGTCATACTGTGAGGAAAGACTAGAGGAAAAGGTGACGGTGTTCTCACCCAATAGCTCGATTTCACGAAAACCGACATAGGTATCGTTTCCTTCCGCAGCGGAAACCTGCAGCTTGTAGTAGCTATATGTTCCCGGACTGTCGACGACATAGGAGCGCATTTCGTCCGCGGTCCATCCCGTTTGATTGTTCTCGGTGTCCAAGGTCGTCCAAGAAGAGTTGTCGTCCGATCCCTGCAGAGTGAAGTCCTTGGGTCCTCGCTTTTCCGGAGAAAGATGCTGCCCCATGACCTTGTACTCTGTGACTTGGAACGGGTTCGTGAACTGCCAGGTGAGGTAGACGTTGGGCAAGGCCGACTGAAAGGGTAACCAGCGATTGTTGACGTCCGTTGTGGAGAGGTCGCCGTCGAACGCTTTCACGGCGGGATAGGAGGCGAGCGCTGGTGAAGAACCAATGATCGTGGCTTCCGTAGTGGTGGCCTTTTGGTTGGGGACGGCGGCGTCGACCATGACTCCGACATAGGCGGGATTATAGGCAGGCATAATGTCGAGGGAGTACTCGAAGGGGGCGTTGTTGCCCGCCGTGATGGTCAGCTCCTTCACGTCCGAGCCGGTCGCATTGGAGGCACTGACAATCAGCTTGTAGACGCCGGGGGCGACCGGTGTGCCTGAGAGTACCCCGGTGGAGGCGTTTAGGTCGAGCCAGTCGGGGGCGTTGTATAAGCCGAAACCGGTTGGCGAACCGCTGGCCGTGAGTTGGTAGGTGAAGGCCATCCCTGCGGCGGCCTCCGCAGAAAGCGAGCTGGTGATTGAGATTATGGATTGAGCCACCGCCGGATTGGAAGACTTATGGGGATGTCCGGCGGGAAGATTGCCAGTTCCTCCCCATTTGTGGGCAAGGTAACCCTCTACCTTTTGCCGGTCGGAGGTGGGTAAGGCGTTGGGAATGATGATGAACTCACCGACGAACCCGACAGGAAACTGGCTGAGCCCTCGATTCGAGAAGAGCGTTGTTTTGTTGCCCGGGTTGGGTCTTGCTACGTATCCGGTAGTTCCCTTGTTTTCCCCATCGATAAAGCAAGTGATGATTCCTCCGCTTAAGTCGAAGATCAGC
>CAWVZQ010000774.1:0-1791 GCA_963934405.1 uncultured Opitutales bacterium
GCCCCTTTTTGCCAACTCATTATGCCGGCCGGGAAGTTTACCCCGTCAAGAAATACGGTGGACTTGTCGTAGACCCCGTCCCCGTCGCTGTCTTCGAGAAAGCGGACCCGACCACCTGCCTTGCCATTTACACCACTCGGGTAATCCGCCATTTCAGCGACCCAAAGCTTTCCGTCCGGGGCCCAATCGATGGCCACGGGATCTTTGACCAAAGGCTCGGCGGCCACCAGTTGCACCTTGTATCCCTTCGGTAAGTGGATGGCTTTCAGCCCGTTTTCCGGAGTCATGGGCATCGGGGCCGTGCTCGCTTGTTTTTTTGGTGCCGGAGTAAGTTTTACGGCCTTGAAATGAGCGCTTACTTCGTCCGGCGTCAGGGCCCGGTCATAAAGAGCAACTTCGTCGAGGTTACCCTTTAGGTTGGCGAAGTTGTCGTTGCGGCCCCCGAGGAAGAACTGCGGGTGGCTTTTCGGGTAGGAACGGGCGAGCTTGCCATCGATGTCGGGTTTGGGGTTACCGTTGAGGTAGACCCGAATGCGCTCGCCCTCGCGCACCATGACGACGTGATGCCAGCTCTTGGGTTCAACTTTGGCCAACCCGGTCAAAAGCCCTTTGCTTTGGTTTCCCTGGTAGACGAGGAGCCGACCAGCCGAGGCGAAGGTCCCTCCGATTCCAAGGTGATCACCCTCGGCGGATTTCAAGCCATCCAGTCCGCGAGAGAAAAGGTAAGCGGTCACGGGACGGCTGTTATTGGACAGACCATTGCGAAACCAGAACTCGATGCTGTAAGTATCCCCAATCCCTTCAATCTCCGCACGCATGCGCCCGCCCTTGAAAGAATCGCCATCCTGATCGGGGGCCATCGGCCCAGCGCCTTTTTCAAACTTTCCATGCCGGGCCTTGGATGCGCTGTCCTTGGCCGAATCGTGGAGGCGCCAGAAGGCGATGGGCTTGGACTGCATAACCGCCTTGGCGTAGGCATCTGTGGGCCCGCGCGTCATCGCAGGCCGTGGAGGCGGAGGCTTGGGTGGCGGAGTTATGCCGGAGAGGGAATGGAGTCGCTTGGCATCTTGGCCCGAAAGGGAAGATTGGAACCAGGCGACCTCGTCGATCCGCCCCTCGAAGGGGAGATCGCCACCCAAGCGCCAGTGGCCCGACGGGCTGCCCGACAATTCGGCCCGAACCTCCGGCTCGGGATTACCGTCGAGATAGACATTCAAAGTGGTGCCTTCCAGTGAGACCATGACCTGATGCCAGGTACGGAGACCGAGCACCGTGGTGCCCTTGAATTGCTTTTCGTCGACCTGAAGAACGAGGTGGCCACGAGCTTCCTCGTCCGCCTTGCCCCCGATGCGCAACTTAAGGGACTCGTCCAGGGTGAAGAGGTCTCCCGTATTGTCGCGCACCGAACTCGACATTCCGTTCCAGAACCAGAAGGACATGCTATCGCCATACGGTATGGATGCGGAAACCGTGCCGCCAGCCAGTTGCAGGGAAGCATTCCTGGAGTCTTCGGAAAACGACTGGTTCTTCGGACCGGGCAGATGGTAAGCCACAACACCTTCGATTTTGCCAGGGCGTTCATTGCCGGAAGCATCCGCCAATCGACCGTCCTCGAACTCCTCGCAGCGCCAGTAGGCCAAGGGCTTTTCGGCCAAGATAGCCTTGGCATAGGCACCATGGGTAGCGGCAGGACCACGTCGCGGCTTCCCGGCCAATGACTCCAGCGAACCCAGGAGGGTCTCCACGATCTTCGGTTCCGCACCAACCTCAAGGCCAGCCGTGCGGGCAGGC
>CAWVZQ010000775.1:0-1790 GCA_963934405.1 uncultured Opitutales bacterium
AAGGGAGAGAGAAAGTTGCGACGCACTGAAAGATACACGCTTCGTCTGCCATTGCCATCCAAGGGACCCTTTCCCGGTCGGCCCCTACCCTCCATGAAAGCCGTCAAGTAAGTGGGCACTGAGTTTCCAAACATCTTAGGGTCAAGCCGACCGGAGACAAAAAGCAAAGCATCCCGAATGGACTCGGATTGCAATCGACGCAAATTGACTCGATGCCACAAGACATTCGAAGGATCCTTATCTTCTCCGGGTCCCTTTGCCTCGCTACTCATTTGATAGGTACGACTCATGATGATCTCCTTGATCATTGACTTCACGGACCACTTGTTCGCCACCAGTCGAACAGCCAAATGGTCCAGCAAATCAGGATGTGTGGGTTGTTGGCCCAAAACGCCGAAGTCATCGGTAGACGGAACGATACCACGGCCGAACAAGTGGTGCCACAAACGGTTAACCAAAACGCGAGAGACATAAGGATTACGTTTGGGATCGGTGATCTGATTGGCTAACTCGAGCCGACCGCTACCCCTTTCGGAAGCTGGTCTCTCAAGACCGCCAAGGGCCTCGAGAAAGCGACGCGGAACCTCATCTCCCCGACTCCGATGATTACCCCGCAAAAAGACGTATTCGTTATCCGGGGAACCATCCAGCATCGCCATTGCCGTACGGGAATCACGTTTGATTCGCGAAACCAGCTCCTTATGCCCAGATAGGAAATCATCACTTATGCTCGTTCCATCCAACCCAAGTAGCGCCTTGTTCCGAACCATCCAATCAGCTAAATAAGCCTGCTCTAAATCTGCAGGTTTGTTGCCAAAAGGATTTCCCAGCTTAGAGGCAATGCTCTTGAAATTATTGGACGCCAAATTGGCCAACTGCTCCCGAGAGGTAGTTTCCCCCAAACCATCCATCCCGTGAACCAAGGCATTCGGGGGATTTTTCAAGAAATTCAAGACCTCTCCACGAGCCCCTGCATCATTGGATAGATCGATCATCAAAACCTCGAAATCGTTGCCATCGGTAGGAGTAAACTCGACATGCAAACGATGTCCGAGGTAGGTTTGCCCTCGCTTGTCCAAATCCTGCGTAACCCAAGTCAGTTCGCCAGACCGCCCAACGTCGATCGCCATATTACGATGTAATGGACCTTGAATCAGTCGATGGGAGTCCACCGCAGCAATGGCCTTTCCCTTGCCTCTCACGAGGTAATGAGCGTCTCCGTTAGTATTTGTAAAGGTCGGGGAGCGGAGCGTAATTCCGGCTCGAGTAAAACCGAGGCTGCCGGCATCCTTGGCCGAGTCCACTATACGGAGGCCACGCCAAACAGGTTCTCGACGGGCCATGCCCCAACGAGCGATACCGATAAGGGCACCCTCAGCATCCAGCAGCATATCACCGGGCAACTTCGGCCGTTGGCCAAAGGTTACCCCATCTTGCATAAACAATCCGGGAGCCAAATTTCCATAAACAACGGCAAGCTCCAACTTTTCCAACGCGTCAAGGTACTTCCCTCGACGCAATTCCAGATCGGAGTTTGCAGATCTCAAGAGATTCCAGTTAGGTTTTTCGTTACCAAATACAGCAATCAGGGGAGCCAAGGGATCGGTTTGGTTCGACTTGGCTTGAGCAAAGGCTTTCGACCATGCGAGTAATTTTTTCTCGTTCAGCTTTCCAGTCTTGGCGACGGAAACTACCGAAGCATTGTCAAATTCTGCAGTGGCTTGATTGCTATCGGGAACATTGCCTTTTTTGTCCGTGAAGACAATGTGATCCAAACCAATGTTACCCCA
>CAWVZQ010000776.1:0-1790 GCA_963934405.1 uncultured Opitutales bacterium
CTACCAAGCGCAAGCCGGAGACGACGTTAACGCAACGAGAACCGGCCTGCTCGCCGCCCTTCAGAGCAACCCGACCGCCTACGTCGATCTCCTGACCGATGGTCGCATACGGCTTACGAGCCGTCAGTTCGGCGCTTCACATGAGGTTTCCCTCGACGCAAACGGTTCGACAGTGACCGCAGGCCAAGCACCCCTGCCCAACTTCCCCGCGGGCATAACCACCGTGACTGCTCCCGCCGGACGATCCCTCGCTGCAGCCGAATACTTTGTGAACACCGACCCGGGAGAAGGCAACGGAACAGCCATAGACCCCGAGGATCTTGCCTTTGACGATGCCACCGAGGGCATAAGCCCGCTGAGCATCAGCATCCACGACGTCCCCGCCGGTTCCCATCAGTTGGGCATACGCTTCCGCGACGATAACGGTACTTGGGGAAGCGTCCGGTTCATTGACTTCGAGTCGGAAAACCCCGGCGAATACGTTCCATCCGCGGTCAAGGTGACGCCGGCGGAGATAACCGAGAACTTGGCTGCAGGGGTATGGACGGGAGCCCTTTCCACCATCGATTGGGACGATCCGAACGGCACGGGCGTCTACCAGTACGAGCTTCTCGAAGACAACGCCTCGGACAACCAATTCTTCCAGTTGCAGGGGAACGCCACCTTGGTCGCGACCAAGGGTTTTGACTTCGAGCAGGAAGAATCCATTAAGCTGAAGATCCGTACTACGGACGACACCAACAACTCCTTGACGGACTGGGTGACGATCGCAATTGCAGACGACGATTCCGAGGACGAGGACGGCGACGGACTGAGCCAAGCGGCAGAGACTTTGGCCGGCACCAGCGACGACGACCTCGACAGCGACGACGACGGTTTTCCCGACGGGGTGGAAGTAGCCGCGGGAAGTGACCCCGCATCTGCCACCTCTCTCCCAAATCAGGCACCCACCGACCTGCTTCTGTCCAACGCCTCGGTTATGGAGAACCAAACCGTCGGAACCATCGTTGGCGACCTCAACGCGACCGATCCCGACGACCCATTGGGCCGGGATGCCTACCAGTACAACTTGGTCGACGGCAACGGATCCGATCACAACCAGATTTTTTCAATAGACGCCAATGGCACCTTGAAGACGGTCTCCGTCTTGGATCACGAGGCTAACGCCACCTTCAGCATAAGGGTGCGGACCAAGGACGAACACAACGCCAGCTTCGAAAAAGTCTTCGCAATTACCGTGCTAGACGCCAACGAAGTTCCCACGGTCATCGACCTGAGCGGCACCGCCGTGGCGGAGAACCAACCCGCAGGAACGGCTGTCGGAAACTTTATCGTCACCGACCCGGACGCCAACTCCACTCACCTGATCGCCTTCGCCGACGGCAACGGCTCCCAGCACAACCACCTCTTCACCATCGATGCGAACGGCACTCTCGGAACCACCACCACCTTCGACTACGAGACCAACGCCACGGCGCTGTACATACGAGTAAAAGCCACCGACGAGGACAATGCATCCATCGAGAAAGCATTCGTAGTCACGGTAACCAACGTGTTGGAGGACTTGGACGGCGACGGCATCGAGGACCACGTCGATCCCGACGACGATGGGGACGGGTTCAGCGATGCTGCGGAAATCGCCTACGGGTCCGACCCGAGGAACGCAGCATCCGTGGCCAACCAAGCACCTACCCTGCTCGACTTAAATGGTTCCACCATAGCCGAAAATTCAAACGCAGGTTCCGTCGTCGGCATTTTGAGCGCCACCGACCCCGACGCCAACGCGACGA
>CAWVZQ010000777.1:0-1788 GCA_963934405.1 uncultured Opitutales bacterium
GGTGTGGCAGGTAGATGCCGCAACCGAGGAAAAAAGGTTTGTCGTGATCTCGTTGTAAGAACTTGGCAGCGCCATCGGCGGTCTTCCAATCGGGATTGGCTTCGATGGGATGATCGGTTGGTCCCCAGTCGATTAGGCGGGCGAGGATCGGATTGGATTCGAACTTGGGTCGTAGTCCGTGCTTGTAGCGCTCGCTCTTTGGAGGAGGAACAGCGCCTGTGCGTGTGGAATAGACATGATCCCACGCACCTGCATCGGAGAATTTGCCATGCGCCTGATGGTAAAGTTTGCCGCCGCCCCAGGCGAGGTAACCGTGTTGGCGGAAGTACTGCGGCAACGTCACCCAATCCTTATACTGTGGCAGATCCCGAAACCAATTGAGGTTGCCGTAGATGCCGGTCGTCGATGGGTGAAGTCCCATCATAATTGCGGTACGTGATGGGCTGCAGAGTGGGGCGGCGCAATGGGCCTGCTCAAAAAGCACGCCACGTTTGGCAAGGGTATCTATGTTTGGTGTCTTAGCTTGAGGGTGACCGCCGAGGCAGCCGACCCAGTCATTGAGGTCGTCTACGGCGATGAACAGCACGTTGGGGTGCTCTTTGGCAAACAAGCCATGCGTAAAGTTCAGAAGTACTAAGAAGCAGGTCCAATTGATGATGGGGCGAGCATTCATCACCGCTATTTACTTCGGAGTCGCCTCACCATGGGGATATCGATAATCGCCTCCATCATCAGTGGAAACCTTTCGGGTTTTCCCGCTTTTTAGTTCATAGAGGTAAAGGGCTATGCCAGCATGATAGACGATACTTGATTGGTCGCGAGTCCAGCGTGGATAGGCGAACCAGACTGGTTTGCCCTCCTTGTTTGCAAATGGCTTGGCGTTGGTAATCTTGCGGCTCTTGGCATCAAAATCCGCGATGTAAAGCGTGCGTCCGGGAACCTTTCGCTTGAATCCCTTTTGAAATTCGAAACAGATTTTGGTTTGGTCGACTGATAAGCTCAGTCGATCCAAGTACCCTCGTTTGGCCAAGTCACATTCGATTTTCTCAAAGACCGGTTTGCTATGAGGCTTAGGAGTCATCAGGTAATAACCTCTACCTCTCTCAGGGTGGGCATGGTTGACCAGAATCCTCCCGTCGGTCATGCAGGTGTATGCCCAAGTATGTATTCTTTGGTCGGTAAGAGCGATTTCCTCACCAGGTTTTCCTCCGATCTTTCCTGCCATGACGTGGTAGCCCCCGCCATTGGGATTCTTTCGGTTCCAGATGGGGGTGTTCGTGCCGTCACGAGTCCAAGTCTGGTTGAAGTTGGTGTGCTTGGCATCAGTAATCTGATGAAACCCCGTTCCGTCGGCGTTGATGATGCAGATCGCTGTCTTCCACATACCGACTTGGGGATGATTTTGGACACGCCGAAAGAAGACAAGTTTGTCCCCCGTTTTGGACCAAGATGGCTTGAAATCCCAATGGCCGGTTGTGAGCGGTTTGCCCTCGGGGGTCCCAAGGACATTGACGTGAATCTCGCCATCCTTGTAGTAAGCGGATCTGTGGCTCTTATTACCCGCAGCGCCCAAGTCGAAGTTCGCGAGGGTTGTGAGGGCGCATAGTAGAATGAGTCGAGTTTTTAATTTCATTAGAAGTTTAGTTTTCTCTTACACTTAAATGATGAAACACACCGTCACAGGTTAGCGACGTTGCTTTGCGGCGTGTTCACGCAGGAGCTTGACTATTTGTGGGCGGAGCTTCTGGATTTGCTTCAGGTCCACCTTATGCGTCGCGCTTTGATTCA
>CAWVZQ010000778.1:0-1787 GCA_963934405.1 uncultured Opitutales bacterium
CGCTTTCGTCGAGCCAGTCGCCACGCGGCAAGATATGGGTGACCCGTGGCTTGGTGACCCGGGTGATCATGGTCTTTCGGGTAACCTTCTTGATTGCGTTCATCTCTGTCTTGAAAGCTTTTATTTCGGCTTGGAGCTTGGAGTCAGGGGGCTCTTTATGAATCTTTTCATTTTCGGTGATGCTTTTTTCCAGGGTTGCGATTCGAGCTCTTTGACTGCGACTTAATACGTTGATTTCCGGGTCACGTCGCGTGGGGAGGCTGTTGCTGCCGTTCTTGAGGTGGGCGGTGTCGTCAATGTCGTCGAAGAAGGCCGCCATGGAGTAGAAATCCTTTGCCGTGTAAGGGTCGTACTTGTGATCGTGACATTGAGCGCAACCCATTGTCGCTCCCATCCACACCTCTGACAGGTTCCGTACTCGGTCTGCGGCATATATGGCGATGTATTCCTTCTTCTGGACACCTCCCTCGTGCGAGGTTTGTAGCAAACGGTTGTAGCCCGTGGCGATAGTCTGGTCGATTGTCGGGCTTGGTAGCAAATCTCCGGCTAATTGCTCGCGTGTAAACTGGTCGAAAGGAAGTCCATCGTTGAAGGAATCGATTACCCAGTCGCGGTAGGGAGTTATGCTGTGGTCTTGGTCTCCATGGTAGCCGACTGTATCGGCGAAGCGGACCAGATCCAGCCAATAGGATGCCATTTTCTCGCCATGGTGCTTGGATGCAAGCAAACGCTCGACGATAGCTTCGTATGCTTCTTCAGTCGGGTTTCTCGCGAAGGTTTCCACCACTTCGGGTTCGGGTGGGAGTCCGATCAGGTCGAAGTGAAGTCTTCTGACCAGGGTTACTAAATCGGCAGGGGTTGCTGGATCTTGAGCATTGTCCTCGAAATGCTTCAATGTGAAGCGATCGATCCAGTTGCCGGCCCCGTCGGACTTCTTGACATTTGGAAGGTCGTGTTTCTTCGGTTGGACGTAAGCCCAGTGTTCTGACCATCTGGCACCCTCGGCTATCCATTGTGAGATGAGCTTTTTTTCTTGAGGGGAAAGCGACTTCCCTGAGTCAGGAGGTGGCATGAGATCATCCTCGTCGTCAGTGGTGAGGCGGTATATCAATTCACTATCCTGAGGCTTCCCGGGAATAATGTATTTCTTTTTTTGGTCCTTGGCCGAACTTTCCAAGTCGAGGCGAAGCTCGGCTTTACGATGTTCCTTGTCGGGTCCGTGGCAAAAGAAGCACTTGTCCGACAATATGGGTCGCACGTCGCGGTTGAAGTCCACCTCTTTGGAATGGGCGTTTAGCGACAAGGCGAGAAACAAGGCAAACGCTTTAAAAGTCTTCATCTCAAGTCTTTGCAAATTAGTGAGCTCGATGGTTTCTTCAACCGAAAACTCTCCACCCCAGTTACTATTACATGATCTTGTTGAAACGAATTTAGGTATTTTTAGACTAGGATTTTACGGACCACCCTGCCTTTGACCTCGGTCAAGCGGAAGTAAGCACGAACAACCATAGACGAAGACAAGTCACGGCGAAACTCAGTTTTCGCATGGTGCGAGTTCACGTAAGGGTGAGGTCATAGGTTTCCTTGTAAGCCTTTCTGCTTCCAACATACGTTCACCCTATTATTGACCTAGTAGGGCGTAAAGTGCCAATCAACCTTCTCTAATTCCTTTTCGGCGAGGACGACAACGTTGACAAATTGGCTGGCAAAGGCTTTCTCGATGTCCATGACCAGCGATCCTTACTCACCTGATCCCAAGCGCTATGACGGACGTATGCCCTATCGTC
>CAWVZQ010000779.1:0-1785 GCA_963934405.1 uncultured Opitutales bacterium
CCCGAGCTTGCGTGTTACGGAGGCAAGGAGGTCAAGTCTCCTCACATCGACAAACTCGCCAAGCAGGGAACTGTCTTCAACCGGGCCTATTGTCAGGTTGCAGTCTGCGGAGCTTCGCGGGCTAGCTTGATGACCGGACTTCGGCCCACCCGGAAGCGCTTTCTAAAATACGACACCTTTGCCGAAAAAGACGCTCCCGACGCCATGACTCTGGCCGAGGAATTAAGGAAGAACGGATACCATTGCATTTCCAACGGAAAGATCTTTCACCACAAGAACGACACCGCAAAACGGAGCTGGAGCGAGGACCCATGGAAACCCAGTATGGGCGGAGCCTCTTTTCTCGACCCAAAGTCAAAATCCATGATTGGCGGGCGGAAGAAGCGCGGTCCGGTTTTAGAATTCCCCGAGGTAGCCGACAGCGCATACCCGGATGGCCAAATCGCGGATAAGACGATTGCCGATCTCAAGCGTATGAAAAAGAAGGACAAGCCCTTCTTTCTCGCCTGTGGGTTCATCAAGCCACACCTGCCCTTCTATGCCCCAAAAAAATACTGGGATCTTTACGACCGGACAACTCTCGAACTTGCGGACAACCGTGACCGGCCGGTGAACGCCCCTTCCTCACTCAGGGGATCGGGCGAGATTCACAGCTACCATGACCGGGGAATGAAATACAATAGCGAGGAATGGCACCGGGCATGCCTGCACGGCTATTACGCCTGCGTAAGCTACGTCGATGCCCTGGTAGGCAAAGTGATGAAAACGTTGGACGACTTGGATCTCCGGAAAAACACCATTATCGTCCTTTGGGGTGACCACGGATGGCACCTGGGCGAGCACAATTTCTGGGGCAAGCACAACGTCATGCACCTGTCGACACGCTCGCCCTTGATCGTCGCCGCTCCCGGTTTCAAATCTAGGCAAGTATGCGACCGCTTGGTTGAATTCGTAGACCTCTACCCCACCCTCATGGATCTGGCTGACATAAAGTCAAATAACAAAGGACTGGAGGGAACGAGCTTCAAGCCCTTGCTAGAAACCCCCCGTTTGAAATGGAAAAGCGCAGCTTTTTCCAAGTACGGCCCAGCCAGATGCCTCGTCACCAATCAATTCAATTACGCCGAATTCAACGACGGACAGAAAATGCTATTCGATTTGAAAGCTGATCCCGACGAAAACATCAACTTGGCTGCTTCCCCGGAGCATGAGAAGACCCTCAATCGCTTGGGAAAGATGCTCAAGGATGGATGGATTAAGGTCTTGCCCTCTGAAGCAAAACATTAGACTCAGAATTGGCTCGGACCAACTGCGTAAAAGCCATTTGATTAAATAGTTCATGACTCGCCCCTTGGTATTTTTCGTTCTTTTTCTCGTACCAACGCTCTGCCAAGGCGAAGCAAGCGTTTCGTCTACAGGTTCAAAAGGCCCTCAAGCCTTCGACTGGTCTGCCGTGGATACCCAGACGGAGCAAGCCAAGGTCATCCTCAAGGCCGTTCGTTCTTGGCGGGGACAAAAGGGCAAAGATGCAGGCAAGAAACTGTGCGTCGTATACTTCCACCCCAAGGACCGTAAACCTCTAAAGGATCACGTCACGCGCTGGGATGGAATCATGAACGACATACAGGAGTTTCACCGGACTGAGATGAAGCGGTTGGGATACGGCGAAGTGATGCTTGGACTGGAACGTAAAAACGGCAAACTCAAGCTTCACGAGGTTCGCGGAAACGCCAACGACGACGGTACTTACACTTACAAGTCGGGTAGTATGATCCGAGCGGAAGT
>CAWVZQ010000780.1:0-1782 GCA_963934405.1 uncultured Opitutales bacterium
TGGTCACCGTCACCTTGCCGAAATCGGGCTTGATCTCGCCACCGACGAATCGCTTTTCGTAGAAACCGGTTCCTGCCTCGACGTTCTCGGGGTTGATCGGTGGCATGTCGGCGAGGGAAACCTTTACCAGTTCGTCGGAGGCGAGCAGGTCGCTGCCGCGCAGAAGGAGCGCATAGACGGCATCGGCGGTCGCCTTGGTGGTCTTCCAGTCCTGGGTTTGCTTTTGCTTGAGCATCCAAACCTTGCAGTCCTCGACCGATTTTTGGTCGTTCATGACCTCGTCGAAGGCCTCGATCATAACGGCTTGGCTCTCGATTGGGGCTCGATACCACCACCAAGAAAACTCAACGTCTCTCCAGAACATGCCCATTTCCTCGTCACTTACCGATCTCTCCTTGATCGAGCGCATGATGGCTACGGGAGTTTCCTGATCCTTGCCAAAGCGTTTCAGAGCCAAGGCGAGATGTCCCTCGGACTGACGGTTGCCTACCTTGAGCCAGTACTTCTTGGCTTGGCCGAGGTAATAGTCGACCGCCTCCTGCGCCTTCGGGTTTATCTTCCGGTCCTTGAGGAAGAAGCTGCGACCATAGAGGTAGAGGGCAATAGTCGGAGACAGGTGATTGTCCTCCTTCTTTCCGTGCTTGAGGATGTTACGATAGCCCTTGTCTATCCACATGTCCAAGCGGTTGAGGGACTTGATGGCAAGCGAAGGATCAATGTCTACGCCAAGGTGGCGCAAGCGCCCGAAACCAGTGGTTATGTATAGGGTGATATAGTCGTTGGCCCGACCACCGGGAAACCAAGGCCATGCGCCATTGCCCAACTGTAGCTCCTTAAGCTTTTTGAAGCCTCTGCGCTCCTCGTCGTTCAGGCGATTGTCGTCGAAAAGGATACCCACGTTGCGGCGAGCCTCGCTCTCATTCTTTGCCTGTCTCACCCACGGCGTCTCCATTAAGGCGACGGATTTCAGGTCCTCGTTCTTTTCCATGGGACTATCCAAAGCCTTGGTTCCCTTCCATTGGTCGAAGACTCGGCGAATCTTGGGATCGGAATTGGCGATCTCACGAGCCAAGGAATTGGCATATAAACGATTGAAGGTCTGTTCGGAGCACTCGTGCGGGAACTCCATCAAATAGGGCAAGGCCATAACGGCGTACCACGCGGGATTTGAAACCATCTGCACGGTGAAGTTCTTGTGCTTGATGGTATCGGACTTCCCCGAGGCCAACAACTTGGCGAAATTGAACTTCTTGGTTTGAGCACCGCGTATGGGCAAGGGCATGGATTCCGTTACGAAGATGCGACGAGAAAGGACGGGCAGGTAACCCTCCTCGCCATCGGAAATCTTGCGCGTTGCACCTATGGTCTTGTAGGTCAGGTATCCCAAGTCATCGGGAACCTTGATCTTCCATGAAAAGGTCTTGGACTGCTTGGCGGGAACCTCAAAGGCGAGATCCGTCTTGAGGTTGCCCAAAAGCGAGTCCACGCGCTTGTTGGTACGTGCATCGTTGAAGGTCAGTCGAACGGTCCCCGTCTGGATAGTCGGGGCTTGGTTCGTAACCTTCACGGTGAACTCGAGGAGATCGCCCTCACGGAGGAACCTCGGCGGATTGGGCTGCACCATGAGATCCTTTACCGTTACCATGCTGTCGGTCAGAAACCCGGAACGCATCTCCTTGTCGTGAGCGAAACCGAGAAACTTCCACTTGGTCAGAGCCTCGGGCATGGTGAATTCCAATCGAACCTCTCCCTCTTGACTTGATACCAACTTGGGGAAGAAAA
>CAWVZQ010000781.1:0-1778 GCA_963934405.1 uncultured Opitutales bacterium
GTGATCCTAAGGACGCTATCAACCTCAACAACCTTGACGATTGGCTCGAATTTCACATGGCAGAGATTGCCTGAGGAAAAAAGTTCTACATCTCAATTCCTCAGTGGAGCTGGCTATCTGTCTTGGATAGCCAGCTTTTTACTTCGTAGTTTGCGTATGCATGCCAATGCGTTTAGGTTTGTCGACGATGATTTACTTTTTTCGCACGTTTTCCTTCTTGATTTCTTTTATTTCAAGTACGATGTTGTATGCGATTAATACTAATCCGGGCGGAACAGGCAATGGTACAGATACAAGTACGGATGATTGGAATGGCGGCCAAACCTATTCTTGGGATTTCTCGGTTGCTGATAATTATGTCGCTTCCGGTCCTACGATTAATCATCACTTCGATCAATGGACGATTACTAATTTGTCTAATGCTTCCGGCGGACTCACAATTACTATCCGCAATCAATCTTCAGATTTTTCAGGCACCAATGGCGATGACGAGCAATTCCAAGGTTACTGGTTTAATGATGTGGTTGCGGTAAGTGGCGGAGAAAGCTTTTCTGCTGCGAACATAACTCTTTCAGGAGGTCCTGGAGGCGGCACTTGGACGCCATATGTTGGAGGCAATAAGTTGAGCATCCGTTATGCGGCCAATTATACAGCGGCACCCGAACCATCCACTTATATTATGGTGTCTGGCTTGTTGGTTTTGCCTATTTGGCGAGCATGTCGGGGTTTTCGCAGAAGAACCAGTTCCGCAGCTTTTGAATAATCCCGAATCGTCCCAACGCTATTTTTTACTCGTTAACTGAGGGCAAAGACGAGTTCGGTACGGCGAAACCGTCTTGCCATAAACCCTTGAACATTATGGAACCGTTTGCGTCGTAAGCAACGCCAAGTCCATGCCTTTTGCCATGCTTCCAATGTCCGAGGTGTCGTGACCCATTCCCAGTGGTGAAAGATCCTTTTCCGTGGCGAAATCCTTCTTCGATTTCTCCTCTGTAGACCGTGCCGTCTACTTTGACGATGCCCATGCCGTTTGGTTTGTCGTCCCTGAAATCTCCGTCATACTCCTTCCCATCTGCAAGCAAAAGTTTGCCTCGACCGTTCCGTTTGCCGTGCTTGAACTCCCCTTCGTAACGGCTCTCGTCGGGGTAAGTCATAATTCCCTGTCCATCGATTTCGCTAAAATGAAAGTTCCCTTCGTATTTTCTACCATCCGCATAACTATAATTTCCCTTTCCCTCCATCATTCCTTCCTTCCATTGCCCTTCGTATGAACTACCGCTCTTCATGGTGATTTTGCCTTGCCCATGCGATTTTCCGTTTAGATACTCGCCCTCATAGCGATCTCCGTTGGCGAATAAGTTTGTACCGAAACCGTTGGGCTTGCCGTTAACAAGTTGTCCTGCGTATCTTGCTCCATTCGGAAAGGTGAAAACCCCTTTGCCGTGAGGGATGCCATTCAGTCTCTCACCCTCGTAACTGGGCGTTGTAGCCATCTTCGAATCTTTCGATGTACTGAATAAAGACCGATCATCATCTCCGCATCCTATTAAATTGAAACTGGTGATAGTAACAATTATTTGAATTACCCTTTTTTTTTGATGATATTTCATTTATTGAAAAATGAACGTTTGCGCGGAGCTCTATGTGGGTCAAGAGGAACGAGGCACGGGTTCATTATCTAGGCAATCGGCATTCTCGATGCATGAAACTTTTTATTGGCATTTTATTGGTCTGCTTTGCTTTCTGTTTTTGCGAACAGACCGCTTACAGGTTTTGGG
>CAWVZQ010000782.1:0-1775 GCA_963934405.1 uncultured Opitutales bacterium
CATGCGCCCATCGCCAGGTTTGCAGACCGTCAATCAGGTTGCCTTGAATTTCGGGCACGCTCTCGCCACGTTCGCGATAATGTTGGGTACCCTTTAGGTTAAGGAATCCGCCCTGCCAAAGTCCCGCTTGATCCATCGTGTGGAGGTTGTAGCTGATGGCGTGCCCGTCGCCCAGTTTGACCGTGAGCACGCTCGACAAATCTCGTCCCAGTTGCGACGCCAAGGCCGGCCCGAAGTCACGTTCCACCTGCCTAGTGGCAACTGCCGCTGCATTCACCTTGGGCAAGCCTGCCAGATACTCTTCCATGACAGGCACGTACTTGGGGTGCATGGGTTTCATGAACTTTTCCCGGACATAATGGATTACGTCGTAGCGCTCCTGTGGCGTCATCCATGTCTGGGGTCCCATCAATCCATTCCCGTTTGTCAGCGTGAGGAACATGGCGTAGGGGTCGGTTCCGAATTTCAGTTCCCCCTTTCCGAATGCCTTTGCGATCGGCAGGGTGGGGGTCATCCCGTCACCTCCATGGCAATTGATGCAGAGGTTGCCGTAGATGGCCTGCCCACGACTGAAAGCTGAATCGTCCAGCTTCTCGAGGATGGTCCGGTGGTCTACGGAGTTGGCCTCCGTCTCGGCTCCTAGCCCTGAGACCAAAAGGGAGTAGAGCAAAAAGTGGCCGACTGCTTTCACCATCATTGCACTGAAATTCTTCCTTTTGTTTGGTTTTGGGAAAGAGGGGTCACTCATTCACCGGTCCTATCAGTTCCACGAAGTTGCCGTCGGGGTCGTGAAACACCGTGATCCGCATCTTGCCCCCGAGGGAGGCCGGGGTTTTTCCGAGAGTCTTCACCTTGGCCTTCTTCAGGCGAGCGAGAGCATCGTCCATGTCGGCCACGCGAAGAGTGAGGTAGCTTATGCCGATGGTGGAGTGAATGAACTTCTGGTCTGGTTTGGCTCCAGGGCGTTTTGGGAACGCCATGATCTTAAGCCGGGAAGAATCCGGCGAATCGCCCAACACGAGCACCCTGACCTTCGCCGGCTGGTTGTCGGTTAGCCCGAACTGTGTCGCTTTTTCGGCCGAGGCCTCGAATCCCTTCACTTCCTTCAATCCCACCACCTCGGTGTAGAACTTGACCGTGCGATCGAGATCCTCCGCGACCATCCCGACGTCGAAGATCCCCTTGGCGAACTTGGCCGGTTCCCCGAAAAGCGGAGACAGGCAGCATGAAAGTGAAAGAAAAAGCGAAACTATGCATGTTTTCATTGCTTTTCGATAAACCTCTACACACATCGATGCAAGATCGCTTGATCGTGCCGGCCTCACTTTTGCTCTCCGAGAGTAAGCGCACTTCAAGAATAAATTACCTCTTGGGATATCGGTAAATGTTTTCGGAGTGTTTCCGTACAGTGAGGGTCGTGGGATTCCCTTGGCACGGATGAAGGAATGTCTTGGGGAAGGCTTCTTGATGCCTGGAGGGGCAATTGACTCCCTGGGTGTCTATAGGTAATCGTATTCGTATCGTGAATCACTTTCCCGCTAGTGCCTTTGTTTTTGTTGGAGTCCTCTTTCTGGCGGGCTGTTCGGGTGCTCGTTTGGATCCCGACTCGTGTCGAAATTGCCAAGGAGACGCCTGTCGGCTAGCTTGTGGGGTGTGCGCAGGCGAGGGCCAACAGTTCGTTCGAGAGGAGTTGGAAACCTGTGTATGGTGCCATGGTTCGGGGCGGAGATGGGAGCGTGTGCCCGTGCGGCGCGTGGAAAAACAGTCGGATGGAT
>CAWVZQ010000783.1:0-1765 GCA_963934405.1 uncultured Opitutales bacterium
GTGAGGATGTTGTGCCTACTAATGTTGCGGAGGCTGTCGCTGCGGTAGAAACGAAAAAAGGAAACTCTAAGGACTCTCCAGTGTCTCACCCCCCTGTTGCTGCAGTTGGTTTTAGCTTGGACGACGTAAGATCCATTCTCGACCGCAAGAAGGATGCTGAGAATGAAAAAGATGAGCCGGTGGCCGGAGAAGCCAAACGCAAAGCGAAAGCAACAGCTACTTCAAAGCCTGTGAAGTCTTTTGCCAAAAACAAGACTAAGTCCGCTTCGATTGTAGACATTCTTGGTTTTAATCCAAAGAAAAGTGCGACTCGCCCTGATCGTGATGCATCAAAAGTGCCTGACCGTTGGAAACCTTTTTACGTTAGCCTCATCAAGTTGCGCGATCAGTTGAAAGCTGGTTTGGGAGCACGTTCTGAGGATACCATAGGTGCATCTGCCCGAGAAAGTTCGGGTGAACTTTCCGTAAACTCTTCCGATGCGGGTTCGGAATCGTTTGATCGCGATGTGGCTATCACCATGGTGGCAGGGGAGCAGGAGATGCTTCAGGAGGTCGAGAGCGCCATAGATAGAATTTTTGATGGAAGCTATGGTCTTTGCGAAGAAACGGCAAAGCCCATCAATCAGAGTCGTCTCAAAGCCGTTCCCTATGCGCGTTACTCCTTGCAGGGACAGGCCGAGTATGAGCAGCATGGGCGTGCTCCCAAAGACGCAGGAGGAGGAGTGGTCTTCGCCACCTTGTCTGAAGCCAGTCTAGGGGACGACGAAGCTTAAGCCTTTCGTGCGAATTCTATCATTCCAACAATATAAAATACGATGAGCACAGGCCGTTTTTGGGCTTTTTTTCTAGGCACCCTTGCCGCGGATCAAGTAACGAAGTCTTGGGCTCAGGGAAAGGCATCGTTATTGAGAGAGAATCCGATATTGGTTTTAGACTTTATTGATGGCCCCGAAGCGTTCCTTGAGTTCACCTACATCACGAATCCCGGTGCGGCGTGGAGCATGTTTTCCAATTTCCCGGAGGTGCTTACTGCACTTGCGTTTGTAGCCTTGATCTGCATTTATTTATTCCGTCATAGCCTTGAGCTTGAAAAGGTTGGGCCTCAAATTATTTTTGGCCTGATTGCCGGTGGTATCGCCGGAAACCTTGGCGACAGGCTTTTTCGAACACCTGCCGAAGTGGTGGATTTCATCGATGTGTACCTTCCGCTTCTCGACTATGACTACCCGATATTCAACTTGGCCGACTCCTTTATCTTCTTGGGAGTCTTTAGCTATATAATTCGTGGATTTCGTGAAGCGGCTGAGGAGAAGAAAGCAGCGTTGGCATCGGAGACGACCAATAGCTTCGACTCGTAGGTTCGTGGAGAGAGAAATAAGGATGCAGCACGAGCTACGTCATCCTCTCGACTTACTCCAAGTTCAAGACTTGTTCGCGTAGTTTCTCAACTTCATTTCGGGCATCCAGACCGAGGCGATTGGTTTCCGGTCGAGAGGCTTTCGCGCATAGGGTGTTGAGCTCGCGAGAAATCTCTTGAAGGATAAATTCGAGCTTACGCCCGACTGCATCTTTCGTATCTAAGCTCTCTCGGAATTGGATGCAGTGGCTACGCAAACGAGTGATTTCCTCCGAGATGTCCGCCTTGTCGGCGAAAAGGGTAAACTCCTTGAGGACTCGCTCGTCATCAAGATCGATCGATAACTCGGCCTTGCGGAGCCGTTGGAGAAGCCTGTCCCGCCATTCATTCGCAGTGTCTTTAGCTGAA
>CAWVZQ010000784.1:0-1765 GCA_963934405.1 uncultured Opitutales bacterium
CACGTAACTGATTCCATGAACAAGGTCGATTTCCCTGCATACTCTGGTGGCAAAGGATCGGAAGTAGGCTCAACAGAAAGTGAACGATAAATTTCATTTCACTATCTTGGTTCCAAGTATTCAGGATATCGAGTCGTAAAAGCATGAAAGGACGGTAATTTTATCGGTTTGCTAGTTAAGCCATAGAACGGTTGATTCAATAATCTTAACCTTTTCTCGTTTTACCGGATTATAGCTGTCTCGGATCTCATGAAATCAATCGCTCAACTCTTATTTGTATTATTATTCATCTCCCGGACTTTCGCTGTTCCCATAGAGGTGAAGAAGGATGCCCGAGTCGTCTTTGTGGGCAATGGACTGGGTGCGCGAATGATTCACTACGGTCACTTCGAGACTGAAATCCATCAACGTTATCCCCAGCACCGACTGGTCATTCGCAATATGTGTGACGAGGGGAATACTCCTGGTTTTAGACCTCATTCGGCCCGTAACAACCCTTGGGCCTTCCCAGGGGCGGAAAAGTTGCGTATACTTGAAACCTCCAGAGATCGCTGGGGTTCGGGTAATGTTGGCAACGGGCATTACAAAACTTCCGAGGAGTGGCTGCAGACCTTAAAACCCGATCTCGTGGTTGCTTTCTTTGGTTATGGGGAATCCTTTTACGGCGTTCGGGGTTTGAAGCGCTTTAGGGCGGAATTGGAAGGTTTTGTTAAGCATACCTTGTCTACCAAGTACAACGGTCGAAATGCTCCGAACCTTGCTCTCGTTTCACCTATTGCCTTTCAGGATTTATCGGCTATTTACGGCACGCCTAATGGGGTCGACGAAAACATTGATCTCGCCCTCTACACCAGTGTGATGAAGGAGGTAGCATCAAATCACAAGGTACACTTTGTAAACCTTTTCTCACCTACTTTGGCATGGTTTGAATCAAGTGCCAAGCCACTCACTCGGGATGGCGCTCTTCTCACCGGCGAAGGTTACGCCAAGTTGTCTCCTCTACTGGCTGATCGTCTTTTCGGTAAGATCCAACCGTTTTCAACCCCGGATCTTTCTCGTCTCAAGAAATCGGTGGAAGAAAAGAATTGGTTGTGGCTCAATTACTATAAAATTCCCAACGGGGTTCATGTCTTTGGGCGACGGCACAATCCATATGGCCCAAAGAATTATCCTGCCGAGCTTCAAAAGCTTGCCCAAATGATGAGTGTTCGCGATCAGGGTGTCTGGTCGGCATTGGCCGATGAACCGTTCGACATGGCTGCCGGTGATGCCACGACCGACGTCTTGCCGAACATGGGACCGAATAGGGCGAAATACCTGTCGGTCGAGGATGCGACCAAGGCCATCGTCGTCCCCGAGGGTTACAAGATCGAATTGTTTGCGTCCGAGCGGGAATTTCCATACTTGGCGAATCCCGTTCAGCTTTCTTTCGATAACCGTGGTCGCCTCTGGGTTGCCACTATGCCGAGTTATCCCCACTACCGACCCGGTGATCCCAAACCCGATGACAAGTTGCTCATCCTCGAGGATACCAATGCCGACGGTAAGGCTGACAAACAGACCGTTTTTGCCGATGGATTGCACCTGCCTATGGGTTTTGAGTTTGGAGCTGAAGGGGTCTACCTAGCGCAGGGGTATTCTCTCGTTCACCTGCGGGACACCGATGGAGACGATAGGGCAGACTCCAGAGAGGTTGTATTAAGTGGTTTCGACGATCACGACACCCATCATGCCATTTCCGCTTTCTGCGCCGATCCATCCGGTG
>CAWVZQ010000785.1:0-1763 GCA_963934405.1 uncultured Opitutales bacterium
TAACCTTGGCATCGTTGATGACTTGGTTGCTGTCTTTTTCATCTACGCGTTGCGCTAGGCGCTCGCATACCTTCCGGTAATTCACAATTCCGCACTCGGGTACGTGGATGGCTGCGATGCCGGCGGAGTGGGGTTCGAGCTCAGCGAGGCGTTCCTTGGAGATTAGTTCACAGCTAATTCCGTTGGCTTTGCCACGTTCGTGAATCTTTTGCATGCGGGGCACTTCCTCGTCGTCGAGGGCCACGATTACCTTCCCGCAAATGTCGTGGTCGATGCCCTCCTTTTGGCAGAAGGTTTCCATGGCGACTTTTCCTGCGCGGCAGTTGATCGCCTTTAGGGAACCCGGTTTGTAGTAAATGCCGGAGTGCAGTACCCCCGAGTTGTGACCCGTCTGGTGCTCGGCCACGCGGGTCTCCTTTTCCAAGACGATGATTCGTTTGCTTGGGTGGCTTTCGGTGAGGCGGTAAGCCGTGGCCAAGCCAACGATCCCACCGCCGATTATACAGACGTCGGACTTCACGAGTGATTTTAGTCGAGTTTTATTTTTCCGTAGGCGCGATCAAAGTGAACGTAACCGCCATCGGGATAGAATATTTGCCCAGTAGTGTGTGACGAGCGTTCGGAAGCCAGAAAGACTACAGCATTCGCGATTTCCGCATCCGTGGTCATCCGTTTGCCGAGTGGGATGTTTTGCTCAATGGAGGCCAAGGTTTTTTCGGGGTTGTCGAGAGAGTCCAGCCAGCGCTTATACATGGGGGTCATCACCTCGGCCGGAATCACGGCGTTGACTCGAACGCCACGATCGGCGAGGTCCAGAGCCCATTCCCGAGTAAGGGCGTTCATTGCGCCCTTGCAAGCGGCGTAACCGGATGTCCCGCCTTGTCCCGTGACGGCTACCTTGGAACCGATGTTTATTATGTTCCCTTTCGATTCTACAAGCTTGTCCAAGGCGAAGTGCGTGAGTGTGAAAACGTGGAAAAGGCTCTTTTGAATGGAGCTCAGGAAATCGCTCGGAGAGGAGTCGAGGCCCACCCCGTCGTTCACTCCCGCATTGTGCACGAGTACGTTTAGACTTCCCCCTCGGTCGACGGTTTGTTCGACGGCGTTGCGGCATGCCTCCTCGTCCGTGAGTTCGGTCGGGATGCAGAATGCTTCCCCCCCCGAGGACTCAATCTCTTGAATAAGCTTTTCGGCGACTTCGGGATTACGGTCGACGATGGAGACGATCGCACCTTCTTCCGCAAAGGAACGAACAATTGCTTCGCCGATTCCTTTTGCCCCGCCCGTGACGAGTACGACCTTGCCTTGTAGTTCCAGATTCAAGACGCTGCGACTGCCGTTTGGCTAGATGTGCCGAGACCTTCTATTCCCAGTTCCACGACGTCGCCGGGTTTTAGGTATTGTGGAGGATCCAAGCCGAGACCCACTCCCGTAGGAGTCCCCGTCGAGACCACGTCGCCAGGCAGGAGAGTCATGAACTGGCTGAGATAACTTATCAGAAAGGGAATCTTGAAGTGAAGATTCGAGGTGTTGCTTTCTTGTTTGTTCTCCCCGTTGACCGTGAGCCACATGCGGAGGTCGTTTACGTCCGAAAGCTCGTCGGGCGTGGCGAGGAAGGGCCCCAAGGGAGCAAAGGAATCGCAGCTTTTACCCTTTACCCATTGGCCGCAGCGATCCAGTTGGAAGTCTCGTTCACTGTAGTCGTTGTGGAGAGCGTAACCGGCGAGGTAGTCGAGGGCTTGGGGTTCGTCGACGTAGCTTGC
>CAWVZQ010000786.1:0-1761 GCA_963934405.1 uncultured Opitutales bacterium
GGAAGCTCAACCCGTGGTCGAGGAAACCGAAGATGTTCCACCTCCCCCTTTGCCCGAGATAGCAGAAGAAACTCCTGACATCCACGAATCAGCAAATCCCCCTCCGCCAGATCATGACCCTGTAGAGGTTGAAGGTGATAAGCCTTCACCTCCGGCTTGAGAAAAGATTTTATATGCGAGGTATTCTGAAACTTTTGGTAATTTTGTGTTTTATAACTTTTGGCACGGTTGCTTTAGAGCAACTTTGCTACAGGTTTTCAGAAGTCTATGCAAGTTGGCGGGCTAATTGGGTGTGGAAAGAGGATGATCACGATGGCATTGCTGTACCGTTTCTTCGGCTTTTACCATTAAGCCAATGGGCTAAGCCTCCTGCCGTTAAGGCGATAATTTCTCCTGAATTATTGGCGAAAAGAGAGAGTCGGTACGCCGAACAGATTCTTAGCTATACGCGTCCGCTGCGAGATGAATTATACGAAGATTTTCGACGAGGCGATGACTTGCATGATTTTGAAGTTCGGGAGGTAGGTGGAGTGAAAGACATGGCCTTGCCTCGATTGACAAAATTCGCGACTGCCGAAGATGTCGAGAATGGTGATGCGAAGCGGGTCGGAGAGACATTAAACACGGTCAATGCCATCCTTCTTCACGTCTTGCCGCCGAAGAGAAAAATGGCGGAAGGTGAGTTAAGCTCCATTCGACGTCAACTAGAGGGACAGTTCGTCTCTTTATTAGAGCGGGGCGTGGGATGCGGAATCATTTATGCCGCCAATGAAGTTGAGCTGATTTCTGCTGTAGAAAAATTGCGATTGGAGGAAGCTACGCTTTCTGCCCACCTATTTTCTTGGGCTAGCGGTGAATCTGCACATCATCTTGCTAAAGCCGTGTCCAAACGACCTGAGTTGTGGGCAACTGCGGTCTTCGACTCACCTGCCGCCGAAAGCTTTTTGGAGGTGTCACCGCCCTCGGAGTGTCCTAAAACCCTTTGCTTAATGCCTGTAATCGAGGGTGAGCGACAGGGGAAGTTGGCTACCAAAATGATCGAGTGGGCTCGTGCGGGTCGACAAAATGCATTACCTTTTACAGCCCGCATGGGCGGATTGTATCATTTATATTCTGCCGAAACCGACCACTCCCATGCCGAACTTGCGTTCGGTTACGCTTACCTCATTGATTGCCTGAAGCATATTGGCCATAGTGAAGGAGAAGACAGTCAAGCAAGCCTTTCGATTGGGTCGGAACATACCTCGTCCGACGAGTTTTATGATCATGATTATTCCAACCAACCCAAACCTGATTCCGCTGAGTCTGGGGTTGAGGAGGCTAAAGGATTGTTTTCCGGGCACATGTCAGGATCTGAAGCTGACCTTGTTTTTTTGGAGAACCCCGTATCCTTTGATTGCCAAGTTTTGCGAGATTACCGAGCAATGAAGTCGGATGTAGCAGAATTGGAAAATATGGAGGACAAAGATCTAATCCTCATGCTTGGTCGTTGGTTTGAAAACAACGGCAAACTTGAAGAGCTCGGCAAACACGATGAAGTTTTCTTGCTCTATTACAAATCATTGCGAGAACTGGAAAGTTCTCCGTGAGTTGATGGTATCTTCTTTTCTTAAAGAAACTAGTTTCCTGTTTCTCTACCTTTAAAGGTTAATTCGGATATGCCGGATTTGTCTAGATCCCCTAAGCCCAAGTCGACCATCTTCTGGTACTGGGCGAGGGTAGCCTTGGCCAAGGGAACTGAAATCCCGGCTGCTTCGGCAA
>CAWVZQ010000787.1:0-1758 GCA_963934405.1 uncultured Opitutales bacterium
CCGAATTCGCCTCCCCAAACGATGAGCGTGTCTTCCAACATGCCGCGTTGCTTCAAGTCAGACAGTAGGGCGGCGGTAGGTTGGTCGGTGTCCTTGCATTGGCGTCGCACGTTCCCGGGAGCTCCTCCGTGCGCATCCCATCCACGATGGAAGAGTTGGATGAAGCGCACGCCCCGTTCGGCCAAGCGACGGGCGAGGAGACAGTTATAGGCATATTTCCCGACCTTGTTTACCTCGGGTCCGTATTCATCGAGTATGTGCTTGGGTTCGCCTGAGTAGTCGATGAGTTCGGGTACGCTGGTCTGCATGCGATAGGCCAGCTCGTACTGGGCGATACGGGTCTTAATGGTCGGATCTTCGTACCGAGAAGCTTGGGTCTGGTTGAGCTTTCCGATTGTGTCCAGCATGCGACGTCTTTGCGTCCGGCTAAGACCGGAGGGGTCGTAAAGGTCCAGGATGGGATCGCCTTGTCCGCGAAACTTGACGCCTTGAAAACGTCCCGGGAGAAACCCCGAACCCCAGAGGCGGTCGTAGAGAGGTTGTCCCGACTTGCCGGTGCCGTTGGAGGTAAGAGCAACGTAGGAGGGAAGGTCGGAGTTATCGGAACCGAGCCCGTAACTAACCCATGAGCCAATGCTTGGACGACCGGGAACTACGGACCCCGTCTGAAAGCAGGTGGCGGCAGGATCATGGTTGATGGCTTCGCCGTGCATGGACTTGATTACGCAAATGTCGTCGACCACCTTGGCGAGATGGGGCAAGGTTTCGCCGAGTTCGATGCCGCTGCTGCCATGGCGGGCGAAGCGAATGGAGGTCGGTGCGACAGGGAAACTGGCCTGTCCCGAGGTCATCGTAGTCTTGCGTTCGTCGGGATAGATGGACTTTGGGACTTCCTGACCGAAACGTTCTTTTAGAAGTGGTTTGTGGTCGAAGAGATCGTGTTGGGAAGGACCTCCGGACTGGAACAGGTAAATGACGCGTTTCACCTTTGGCTGATGATGGGGAAGGTCGGCGAACCCCCCGATGGAGTTTCGCGGTCGGGATTTTGCCTCGTCGGCCCGGAGCAGGTCGGCAAGGGCGATGGAACCTAGACCGAGCGTCGTCTTTTCCAAAAAGGCTCTGCGGGTCTGGGCGGCTTGAAGCTCTTGCAATGGATTCATGTCTTCAGTTCAGCGTGATTGCTTCATCGAGGTTCATAATGGTGGAGGCGACGAGGGCGTAAGCGGCGACCTGTTCGGATGATAGTTTCGGGTCATTGGGGCGTTGTCCCACCTTTAGGAAATTTTTGGCAGACTCCGGGTTGAGGGAGAATGTTTCGAGGTGGACCTTGAGATCGGCAAGGAGGAGGTTTAGCTCTTCCTTCACCGGTCGGCGTCCCGTGATTGAGCGAAAGCCATAAGTGATGCGGTCGCGAGGTGATTGTTTGCCCTTAAACTTTAACATGCGCTCGGCGAGGTGACGGGCAGATTCCACGAAGGTTACGTTGTTGAGAAGGGTAAGGGCTTGAAGGGGGGTGATGGTTTGATCTTTGCGGACAATGCAGATCTCGCGGTCGGCGGCATTGAAAGTCATCATAGTTGGCGGAGGAATGGTTCGACGCCAGTAGGTATAGAGACTGCGTCGGTAAAGCTTGTCTCCTTTGTCCTGCTTGTAGGCGTTGTTTGAAATGGATTTCCAGATGCGGGGTGGCATGTAGGGGCGAACGGAAGGGCCGCCGATAGTTCGGACGAGTAGGCCTGAGTTTGCCAAGGCGGCATC
>CAWVZQ010000788.1:0-1751 GCA_963934405.1 uncultured Opitutales bacterium
GGCCCTCGCCCCCGTAATTCCATTTCGTTCCGGGCTCCCACATCAGCGTATCCTTGGCGGTTTTAAGCACACGCTCCTTGATGGATTTCGTGGCCCGACTCCTGGTCGGGTTCTTGGGAAGACCGTCCAGATGATTGAGCAAATTGCGAACGGTCAATGGTTGCTTGGCCGTGTCCGAACTTTTCTTCCCGGTCTTTACTTTCTGCCCCTTGAATTCCGGGATGTGTTTCTCCACCAAGTCATCGAGCTGCAAATGCCCTTCATCGACCATCATCATGATGGCGACCGCGACGAACGACTTGGTGATCGAGGCGGCCCAAAAAACGTCGGTGGTCTCCAAAGGTTCCTTGTTCATGATCCGCCAACCCACCGCATCGATGGACGCGATCTTTCCATTGCGGGCCACAAGGGTGACCATGCCGGTGCTCTGCCCGCGGTCGACGATTGCCTGAAGGTTTTCGGGGATCTGGGATAGCGCCTTCTCATCCAACCCGTGCTCCGCCCCACCCGCATGGGAAGCAGTGAAAAGCAGGGTAACTGCGCAAAGACTTATGATTGGGGTAGTCATTCGACCTGATATGTTTGACATGCGTAAATCCCTTTCAAGCTGTAATTCTCCTGATGCCCTCAGTTCGACATCCGCCGTTCCCAAACCGCCAATTCGTCGTTGAGCCTCTTTAGCATCGTCGGGTTCGTCCGGGCGAGGTCGTTCTTTTCCGCGAGGTCCTCGTCGAGATTGTAGAGCGTTGTCTTGTTTTCCCTGACCAGCAGCTTCCAGGGGCCTTTGCGAACGGCCTTCTCATCTTCGAAACGCCAAAACAAAGTGCGCTGCAGCAGCTTCTTATCCTCGGTCATCACCGCCAGCAGATCGACGCCGTCGAGCTTCAAGCCGTCGGGCAGTTTCGCACCGGCAATCGATGCTACTGTGGGAAACAGATCCATCCCCATAACCGTCTGTTCGGTGGTCGTGCCGGGGCTGATCCTGCCGGGCCAGCAGGCGACGGCGGGTACGCGATGCCCACCTTCCAAGAGGCTGCCCTTGAAGCCGGATAACGCGCCCTTTGAGCCTTTTTTTCCCGGTCCGTTGTCCGAGCAGAAGAAGATGAATGTCTTACGCTCCAGTCCCAGCTTCTTGACGGTCTCGACAATTTGCCCTATCCCGGCGTCCATCACCTCGATCATTTCCTTGTACGCCCGGATGAAATCTTTGGGTTTGCGACGATACTTGCCCCTCTTGCCGCTGGGTAACCGCAAGGTCGGATCGTTTCTGCCCTGATATGGAGAATGCACCGCCAGGTGCGCCAGATACAAGCAGAATGGCCCATCCTTGTGCCGCTCGATGAAGTCCACTCCATGCTTTGTAATCAGGTCGGTGGTGTAGCCTTCTTCGGGAACCATTTCGAGGTTCTTCCACCAGTCCTCGATGAGGGCCCCATCGATGCGCGAATGGTAATCCACGTTGCCGCCACTATTTCCGCGGAACTCGTCGAAGCCCTGCTTGGTCGGGTTGAACTCGACGTTGTTGCCTAAGTGCCACTTGCCGAAAAGGGCCGTCGCGTAGCCGTGTTCCTTGAGAACCTCGGCGATCGTTGTCTGTTCCAGCGCAAGGCCGGCCTCCCGCATTGGACCCTTCGAAGGGAAAACATGCTCGATGCCGCTGCGCTGCTGATATCGCCCAGTCAGAAGTGCCGCTCTAGTCGGGCTGCAGACAGGTCCATTGGAGTGAAAATCGGTGAACTTCATGCCGCTTT
>CAWVZQ010000789.1:0-1749 GCA_963934405.1 uncultured Opitutales bacterium
GCAACCGAGTACGAAGTCGCCGGCTTTCTCTGGTGGCAGGGAGACAAGGATCGCTACAACGCCGCTCATTCCGCCGTGTACGAAAAGAACCTCCACCAACTCTTCAAGGCTCTCCGCAAGGAATTCAATGCACCCAAGGCCAAGATGATCGTCGCCACCCTCGGTCAGACCAACAAGGACTCGGCTACCGGCAACGAGAAGCTCATCATCGACGGCATGTTTGCCTTTGGCGACAAAAACAAAGGGGAAGCAGCCGTCGTCTATACCAACCCGATCAGCATGGGCTCCTCTTCGAATGCTCACTACGGCGGAAATGCCAAGACATACATGAACGTCGGACTGGCCATGGGTAAGGCCATGGTTAAGCTTCTGAAGTGATGACAATGGCCCTAGCTTAGATTTTTCACGCGGCATGATGAAAGAATTCAAATCGGCAAAAGTCGAAACCCTGATTGCTTGCATCCTGGGGTTAGCCATGGTTATCGGGACGGCCTGTACGCGTGATCCCAATCCCGTGGATGGAATCATCGAGATGGAGGCGGCGACGGGTGTTGTCGCCGTTTCTCCCGGGGACATGGAAAAAATCAAGGAGAAGATACCAGCCGGAGACAGTGGAGTGAGCAGGAGCTACTTGAAGGCCAATGGCAAAGAAACGGTCAGGGTATCCGGCTCGGGAAGCAATACGGCGGTCTTTCTTTCCGGAGCGACTCCGGAAACTGCCGACTTCCGCATCAAGGGAACAAAGGGTTTTGTCGAGAAGGCTATCGCAAAAGTGCATGAAATCACCGGAGTCAGCCTGTCTCTGAACCGCCTTGAGATGATCGCCGAAACGAGAACTTACGCCGCCTTTCGGGAAACCGAATTTTCCCTTCTTGAGGAAGAACTAGGCAAGACCATGACCTCATTGAGTCGATCCAGTTCCTCGTCCAATGAGTTGAAAACCATCAAGTCCGCCTTTGACAACGGGATTCAAGAAGTACGGTTAAAGTTCTCCGAGGAATTCTCTTCTCTAAAGATCACGATCGAGGGTGACCGGCAGTTCGTAGATCGGATCAAGGCACTCATTGGGAAATCAAAGGAGTCGGGAGCTTAGATATAATCGACGAAGGACTTACTTCATGGCGATTCCTCTCTCCTACCGCCTCACAACTTGGATAACCCTGCTGGGGTTCTTCCTTGGTTTCGAATCGGTCGCCTCCGGCAAGCCCGTTAAGGTCTTCATTCTTTCCGGCCAGTCCAATATGGTTGGAGCCGGCAAGGTGGACGGTGGCAGCAGTCGCTGGGGAAACCAGTTCATCGACCCGGTGGTGTCGGTCTACAAAGGGGACTACGACCCTGAAGTGGACTACGACTCCATGGAGCCGACCAAGACTTTGAAGCTTGAGGCCTTCGGCGGCGTGCGACCCACTCCCTATCCGGGTGGAGGTGTTCAAGTTACCCGTGGATCCGTCCGGGTAATGGAGACGGGCATATACGAGTTCAGACCCGGTTATGGGGGGTCAACTTACAACGTCATGGAAGTCGACGGGAAGGAGGTTCACCGACAGGAAGTCGGACAGGATCCCGTCCGCACGGAAATCAAACTGGAAGGTGGCAAGAAGGTGCCCTTCAAGATCACTTACTTCACCAAGCAGGCCAATGGCTTGGGCTGGATCGTCCGTCTGGACGTCCCCGGGGCTCTCTCGGCCATGGTCAAGTTCAAGGGAATGTATCCATACCTGATTGATGAGAACAGGCAATGGGCAGCTC
>CAWVZQ010000790.1:0-1749 GCA_963934405.1 uncultured Opitutales bacterium
GCAGGTCTAGGATTTTCCCTGTGTCCGTGTCCATTAAAGTCACCATGGCGGCGAATCCTTTTTCGGGCTCTGGCCAGTCCTTGTCCTTGTAGATCCCGTGGTCGGGTACTTCCTGCCCGTTCTTCTCCACATGCCCTGCCTCGTTGTTGGTGTGAGGTATAGTCCAAGTGAGGTTAAGGTAAAAAGGTTCGTCCTTGTGCCGCTTGATGAAGGCAAGCGCCTCCTCGGTGATCCGAGTATGGGCGTAGGTTACCTTCTTTGACGACACGTTCCTCTTCCCACTGTTCACGTTGCCGGGCAAGCGCTCTGCCTTGTCGTTACGAAAAAGGAATTCAGGATAGTAATCGTGAGCAGCGGATTGGTCCAAGTAACCGTAGAAGAAATCAAAGCCCTGGTTGTTGGGATGACCGCTAGTGCCGACGTCGCCGAGCGCCCACTTGCCGACGCCGCCCGTCACGTAACCGGCCTCCTTCAGCAGGGAGGTTACGGTCTTGGTTCCTTTGGGAAGCACATGCATGTTGTTGCCGGCAATCGCCGTGTGTCCCGTGTGTTTGCCCGTAAGGAACACGAGGCGAGCCGGTCGGCAAACGGTGTGTCCGGCGTAGTGGTCGGTGAAGCGTATACCTTGTTTGGCCATGCGGTCCAATCGGGGTGTCTTAACCTGCTTCTGGCCATAGCTGCCCAAATCACCGTAGCCGAGGTCGTCGGACACGATGTAGATGATGTTGGGCTTACTCGGAGCTGCGTGGAGCGAGCCAAATAGGACGAGAGAAAAGGCAAAGCTTATGATTTTCTTCATTTGTATGTTCGAGTTAGGGTTTACCAAGCCAATTGCGCTTGGTTCCACCATGGATGAAGAGCTTGCCGTCGGAGTCGGCAAGCATGAGAGCGACGGTGGCATTCCCGATGGGATGGTAGCCGAGGTAGGCATCGCCTGCATAGTTTCTCTTACTGCCGAAATAGGCCGCCGTACCGACCGATGTTCGGCAAAGTTCCAGATAAGGAATCCATTTTTTCATTACTTTTTCGTAAGCCTTGGGATCGACTACCTTGATACCGGCCATGCCGTAGATCAAGCCGATGGAAGTCATCGAGTGAGCGTGTCGCATGCGAGCTTGATATTTCACCAACGCGTTTGCGAAACCTTTGGCCATCTTGGGTTCCTCACCTGTAATCGCCAGGGCAGTTGCCATTGCTCCGGTACGAGCGGGGATATCTGGGTAGTCAGGAACCCTGGAAGAGTATCCTAGCCCCCCCGTATTGGGGCCAATCGACTTTCTGATCTCCACCATCGATCGGTCCCATGCCTTGCGGTCGATCTTGTAGCCGCATTTTGCCGCAAGTGCCCATGCAAGGTGAGCTTGTACGTTTATGATCACTAGACCTGTTCGTTCATATGGTACTTCATAGGCGTGTCCCATTCTGCCGTTCTCGGAGACACGCCCCGCAAGCAGGTCACAACATTTCTTTAGGTCGAGAAAGAAGGTGTCGTCTCCCGTAGCCAATTGATATTCGGCTAAAAGAATTGCGTTGGTTGAGGTCTGCCAGCTTTTGGGGCCGACCTTGGGGTCATCGGGCTTGATCAGGGCAATGCTCTTCTTACGAATGAAGTCGATAGCTCCCTTGACTGTTGGCAGGTATTCCTTCTTGTCCGCGGAAAGAACGGCCAATGCGCAGAAAGCTCCCGTGTAGATGTCGGCATCGCCCCCGACTCCCGGCCTCCAACTGCCGTCTTCGCGCTGAATGTCC
>CAWVZQ010000791.1:0-1747 GCA_963934405.1 uncultured Opitutales bacterium
GACGCAAAAACGGGAAAATCGATCTGGGACGAAAAAGTGAATTCATCGGGCGGCGCCTCCTCGGTACTGGTCGAAGGGGGCAAAGTGGTTGTACTGGCTAACCACTTGATTGCCCATGATGCGAATACGGGAGATAAGCTTTGGGAAAACAATGACGTTTCAGGCAAGAGCGCATCTCCTGTCCTTTGGCATCCCGGAGAAAAGCCAATGGTCGTATGCAACTCGAAAAACACCGCGATAGGCGTTGATCTCCATACGGGGAAGACTCTTTGGGAAAAGCCTGCGGGCGGAAGCTCGACTCCAGTGGCATCGGGAGAATATCTGGTGGCGCACGCAAAGGATGAGAAAGCGGGGATCGTCTGCTATCGTTGGACCGACAAAGGCATCGAGGAATTCTGGAAATATCCAAAAGTTACAAGACGTTCGGATTCCAGCCCGATCGTGGAAGGCAATTACGTCTTTTTGTTCGGGGCGGAAATGCGACTGTGTCTCGACCTAAAGACGGGCAAGGTCCTCCACAAGGAAGCCGGCAAGCACGACATTTCGTCTCCCTTATTCGCCGACGGCAAAATTTTCGCCTACGAGATCAAAGGTTCTTTCCTCAACATGGTGAAGGCAGACCCGAACGATTTCACCGAACTGGGCAAGACCAAGGTGCAAGCCCTGCGGTGCTCTTCTCCTGCAATCGCAGGAAACAAGCTGCTTGTTCGGATGGTCGACAGGATTGCCTGCTACGATCTCGGCAAATAGGTCTTCGGTTTTCAACAATGTCCGCAAAATTTCGATTGCGGCGAAAATCATTAGGCGAAAGGATTTCCTAAACATTTACATCCAAGTAACCCTTAAAAGGAAATAATCACCATGAAGCATCTACAATATACCTGCCTTGGCTTGCTAATGGGCTTGGGCGTCTGCCTGGCCACGGGATTCACCGACGAGGGTCGCGAAGGAAGATACCAAATCGAATCCGGAAAGATTTTGGTCTACTCTCCTACAAGCGGTCGCGACATAAACAAGGAATACCTCATAAAAATCGACACCAAGACGGGCAAAGTCTACAAGCACATCGAGGTAAAGGACGACCAAGGATCCTCCGATCGCTGGGTAGACATCACAGGCTCTACGGTTAAGAAAAAATAAGGGAATCGCCTTAAACCCTATCCGGACGAGGCTCGTATCGACGATTTTGGCGAACGGCCAGAGCGGGCAATTCGGGCAATGAGTTTCGAGGTCCACCACCATCCGACAGCTCGGAAGCGGCTTTGCGGAGGTCCTCCCATCTTGGCCAATCCAAGGATGGTGAAGTCGCCGTCAAGGCAAGCAGGCTGTGCCACTCGATTCGGGCACGCTCAACGTCCCCGAGGCGCAATTCCTCATCGAGAACTTCCTTGCCGTGCGAACCGGATTCAGCTCGTTCGCGAATGACGTCGGCGGCACCCTCGCCATACTCAAGTGGAACGCCGGCCCGAAGAAAACCCGGGCAGTCAACCGACCCATAAGTTTGACGACAAACGTAAGCGAGCCGGCAATCCGTGGAGGAATAGGCGCGGAATCGATATCCGGCTCGAAGGTTGGCGAGATCACGAACCAAGTCCTCGACAGGATAGGTTTCATCTTCCAAAGCGGCTGCAATGGCGAGCCCCTCGCCTCGGGAAAAGAAGCTAAAAACAATGCCTCGGCGAGTGGGTCGACCACTCTCGTCAATAAGGCCTAATCGATACCAAGCTTCGGCCGGTGAAGCGTTAGT
>CAWVZQ010000792.1:0-1747 GCA_963934405.1 uncultured Opitutales bacterium
CCTGAATCTCGTAGCTCCGTCCCTCCCGCTCCCCCGTCTCATAGACTTGCACGACATGCTCCTTGTCCAAGCCGGCAAGCATGTCGGTGATCTCCGCCTTCGGACGAATGCCCCAGCGATAGTACTTTAGGACTCGCCTGTCGTCGGAACCTTGTTCCTTCACCACGTAAACGTCCGCCTCAGCCCCGCTGGCCTCCAACTCCTCCAACACAAGATAACTCTTTTCGGTGCTCTCAAAGGTTCGCCCAACCAGACCAAGACCTTCGGAACCCTGCCTTGCTCCTCCCTCCAAAGCCGTCCGACCGGGATCACTCCCCTCCAAGCGGGTATCTTCCTCAAGTCTGGTTTCGGCGTCTGTCATGGGGAAAAAACACCACAACCCACCACCTGCGTTTTTTCAAGACAGGAAATCATCGAGGGCCAGAACTATCCCGCCGCGGAGACGAACAAATTCAACTTGCCGCTCCGTTCGGCCTCAGTCGCTCCCCGCGCAGGCTCCGCCTCTACTCGGCGGTTCCCTGCGTCTCACTCCGCTACTTGCTGGTCGGTCGGAGGCTGACGCGGAAGCCAAGGTCGGTGCTGCAGATGGCGGGCCCGCTCCCGCCCCGACCCGCAGAACGGGCGAGGCTCGCCGTGCGGAACCAGGAACCACCGCGCCGGACGCGGTAGGAGCCAACCGTCGGGCCGACAGGGTCACGAACTGCACCTCTCGGATAATCTCCATACCAGTCCGCGCACCACTCCAAGACATTGCCGTGCATGTCGAAGAAGCCCCAGGCGTTGGCGGGATACTTGCCCACTTCGGTTGTCCCTTCGGTTGTCCCTTTGGTACTACCGTGGATATTCCCCTGAGCGGCGGTCAGGCCAGCGCCGGAAGCATAAGCCGTCTTCGTCCCCGCCCGACAGGCATACTCCCATTGAGCCTCGGTGGGCAATTGATAAGCCATTCCCGCAGGCAGGCGTCCTGCTGTACGCTCCAGTTCGGTAAGCTTATCGCAAAAAGAGGTCGCATCGTCCCACGTGACTGTTTCAACGGGTCTGTCCGATCCCTTGAAATGACTGGGATTGCTCCTCATCACCTTCTTCCACTGTGACTGGGTCACCACGTGCTTGCCGAGGTAGTAACCTGAGGTGAGCGTAACCTCGTGGAGAGTTTCCTCGGGGCTTCCCATTTGAAAGACGCCGGGGTTGCACCAAAGCATTTCCAGCGACAGACCCGACACCGTGAACTCTTCGCCTTCAGGAGCGATTGCACATTGCGTAAGAAGCAACTTCCGAGGCAGAGATAAGATCGCGATTTTATCGATTCTAGTGGGATTCTCGGCTTTGAACGTCTTGTACCTTCTTAGGCCGGGTACCGTGTATCCGCCGTATTCTCGCCGCAACTCCTTCCACTGGCCTTCGAGTTCGTCTTCGTCCAGCAAATCCAAAGCAAAGGCTTTTTGCTCGTCAACGTGCTCGAGGTAATCTCCCAATGAGGAACGCAAGGTCTCTCGGCGAACTTGCTCGTGCGTCTTCAGCAATTCGTGACGCAGGGACAAAATCGCTATTTTATCGATCCTCGTCGGGTTCTCGGCTTTGTACACGTCATTAAGCCCTGACAATGTGCATTCACCGTATTCCACAAGCAACTCCTCCCATTTGCCTTCGAGTACTTCCTCGTCCAAGATGAACAACCGGTTGGCCAATCCCTCGTCGAGGTGTTCCCGATATCGGTCGATGTCCTTCCAGAAATCTTCGTATTCCT
>CAWVZQ010000793.1:0-1745 GCA_963934405.1 uncultured Opitutales bacterium
CCGCGCCTCCGGCCATGTAAGCGCCCTGAGTTGGATTAACGAAACCGGTCCCGCCGTTCATGGAAATCTTAACTCCTGATTCTATGGAAACATTCCCAGTGGCGGAGATTTCGAGGACTCCACCTCCGGCTGCTGCCTCACCAAGATTACCCGAGCCACCACCGGAACCTCCGATTAAAACATCGAGCGCGCCGGAACCGTAGAGTAAACCGGCTGGACCGCTTGTAGCCTGTCCACCTTCTCCGCCGTATGAACCGCCTCCGCCAGTATTTCCGCCACCATCAGTTACTCCTGCACTAAAACCGCGACCCGGTCCTTGGTTGCCGCCATAGCCGCCTAAGCGGTTTTGCCCGACCCGATTCCCCTTCAATGCGTCGTCGCCGTAATACGGGTCGTGTCCATCTAAGGCTGTGCCACCTGCAATATGAGCATTGGCCAAAGATGCGGCACCCGAAAAGCTTTTTGCAATCGTTACGTTTCCATCAACTTGTAGCGAAAGCGAGTTTCTCCCTTCAAGAAGAACGGAGTCGATGTTCGAGCCGAGGAAGAGTCCGCCGGAAAAGTGGAAAGTGGCAGTTGTGACGGGCCAGACGCTGCCGTCCGGGGCGACATAGGTAACCGTTGAGAAGTTTGCATCGAGAAGCTTGGATTCTCCGGCGCCTTTGTTCCAATAAACTCCGGAGTTGCTGCCTAGCTCATCGTCACCGGTGTGGATTCGTACGATGCCTTGGTCAAACGCTTTGGTGGTGAATGATCTTGGCGTCGACCATACCGTTCCTGCGGAGTTCGTTGCTCGGAAACGAAAATAGTAGGTGTCGCCACTATCAATGCCCGTCAAAGCAGCATTGAAGGTACCTTGGTCGAGTGGACCGAGGCTCATGTTCGAGTCCCAAGCGGAAGCGTTGGCATCGCCGTCGACTTTTCCATAGAAGGCGAATACCGCAGGAGCTTCTCCCCCGGTTGAATTCAAGTCTCCGAGTATAGTGGCGGAACGACCTTCGACTTGTTCTGCGCCAAGAGAGTTTATGCTCGCAGTAGTTGGCGCAGCGGCGGATTGAAGATTAAGGATGGCGACGTTCGATCCTTTGGCATTCGTTGCCGTGATGGTTGCAGTGAAAACTCCGGCGGCGGCGGGTGTGCCCGTTATTTCCCCCGTGGCGACGTTCAAGGTGGCCCAGAGAGGTAAGCCGACGGAAGAATAACTGGTCGCGGGAGGAGAGGTGGAGACAGCATAGGAGAAGGCAATGCCCTGAGCAACGGAGGCATTGAGTTCACCGGAGAGGTGTGGCGCTATTAGGTATTCCGTCGACGTGGACAGAAAGGTGGAACTTGGTTTCTGGTTTTCGGCCGAGAAGTGAATCCAGCGTGAACCCCTTCCAACGTTGGATATTCGGATTTCATCCATATTTCCGCTGAGGAGGGGAGAACCTTGAATGTTTCCGCCGAATGAAACGTTTCCGCCTACGGATGTTGAAATGGTGCCGCCGGTTACGCTTGTTGCGGTTTCCGATTTCCCATCGAAATAGAGTGTTGATTCGGTGATGTCGGTAGCGCCGATTGGGAAGGTTACCGCAACATGGTGCCAAGTGTCGTCGCTAACGGTGCTGGAGCTACTCACTTGACCACCTCCTCCATTCAAGTGAAGAGTGCCCCCGTCTATTCTCAATCGCCAGTCATCTAGGGCAGTGCCCCATCCCGCGATGCCACCCAGTAGGTCGCTCGTCTTTACCCACGCGGATATGGTG
>CAWVZQ010000794.1:0-1744 GCA_963934405.1 uncultured Opitutales bacterium
CCCAAAGGCAAAGTAGTCGACCTCGGCACTGAGTTCGGCTTGAACGTCGAAGAGGACGGGGTCACTGAAATCTACGTGTACGTGGGCAAAGTACTCTTCGAGGGCAAGGATCGGGATGCCGAACTGGCTTTTGAAGAACTGGAAGCCGGGGAAGCCGTGTTCGTTGACAAAAAAGGGAATTTGACTTGGATCGATATGCCGTCCGAGCCTTTCTTCGGTACGGCCGATCTCGCTTACCGATCCATGGAGGAATCACAACGGCGACATTCGGCATGGGTGGAACTGAGCGAGGAACTGGCTGCCGATCATCGGAACTCACTTTATTTCACATTTGATGATCACCGTTCGTGGTCACGTATCCTTCGTGATGACGCACAATCCAAAAAGGAGCGGCACGATGGCGCAATCGTTGGTTGCAAATGGAGTGAGGGACGTTGGCCCGGCAAGGGTGCTCTTTCTTTTGCGGGAGAAAACGATCGCGTGAATCTCAAACTTCCCAAACGTCTGCGATCCGCCACTTTTGCTACTTGGGTGCGCTTGAAGGAGCTCGGGAGCGTTATGAATCCTATCCTTTGCAGCCCTATCACCAACCCAACGACCGCTAGTTTGGGGGCTGCGTGCTGGGGGATCGATGGAACAGGACGCATCGTTCTTCGAGCCAAGGGAACCGATTCCTTGATTCAATATGTTTCTTCCGTTGCTTTTCGAAAAGAAAGAATTGGCCAATGGACGCACTTGGCGACCACTTACGATGCAGATAATAAAATGGTAAGTCATTACGTCGATGGTCGTCCTTTCAGCCGGGAAAAAATGCAGGCGAACCTGAAACTTTTCTTCGGCAAAAGCGCGCTTGGCCATAACGGCGGACAATTGAAAGGTAAACGGGGCCATGGTTTGCGCGGTTCCATTGACGAATTTTTTGTCTTCAACGAAGCTTTTGACGAAGAGGAAGTTCGTCGTCTTTACGAGATCGGTAGACCTTATGCCTTGCCTCCACGCTTGGCTCCGGTTTTGCCCTGAAAAACGAGTTGTCTCTCTTTGCTCTTTGCGGCATGACTCCTTTTGTGTCGTACCGTTGCCTTTTTTTGCTTCTAGGGCTAGTTGTCGTCCCGCTTTATGGATTGAAGCCTGAATACCCCGTGCTTGGGAAAGGTTTTGATCATTGGGCCTTTAAGCCAGTCAAGCGAACTACGCCTCCTCGGGTTGAAGGTGTTCCCAGCTCAATTGACTCCTATGTTCGTTCCAAACTAAGTCAAGGCGGACTCGAACTGTCACCTGCTGCATCCAAAGCGGTCTTGTTCCGTCGCTTGTCATTTGATCTGACGGGACTGCCACCTTCTTTTGAGCAGATCCGTGAGTTCGAGAAGGATGAAGCTCCTGATGCCTATGAACGGGCGGTGGACAAGTTTCTTGCTTCGCCTCGTTTTGGCGAAAGATGGGGGCGCTACTGGCTAGACTTGGCTCGTTATGCGGATACTAAAGGCTACCTCGTAGGTGGTTCCAGTAGGCTTTATCCATTCGCCTATACCTATCGGGACTGGGTAATCCGGGCTTTTAATGAAGGAATTCCATACGATGAGTTCGTGAGCAAGCAACTCGCCGCCGACCTGATGGTGGATTCCCCGAACCACCCGGATCTTGCTGCTCTCGGTTTTCTTACCGTCGGACCCCGTCTGCTCAATCGCCGCCATCTTATTATTGACGATAGAATCGATGTCGTTACGCGAGGTCTAATGGGCTTCAC
>CAWVZQ010000795.1:0-1744 GCA_963934405.1 uncultured Opitutales bacterium
ATAACGGGCCTGAGCTGAGTTGCTATGGCGAGCCCTCCGTAAAGACGCCGGTCCTAGATAAGTTGGCTGCGGAGGGCGTCCGCTTCGATCGGGCCTACGTCCCGCAGGCCGGTTGCAGCCAGTCGCGGGCGGCTTACTTGACGGGGCTTTACCCGCACCAGAATGGCCAGATTGGCTTGGCCACCTGGAAGTTCAGGATGTATCGCGAGGATACCCCGAACATGGTGACCAGTTTGAAAAGAGCGGGGTACTGCACGGGGATCATCGGCAAACTGCACGTAAACCCGGCCAGCGCCTTCCCCTTCGACTTCAAAGTAGTTACCGAATCCAATTTTTCCCGTAAGAAGTTATCCCGCTACGCCGAGCAGGCGGGACGGTTTTTTAAGGAGGCAAAGAAACCGTTCTTTCTATCGATCAATTATCCCGACGCCCATCGTCCGTTCATCAAGAGCAAGCAAGGATTGCCGGAGGATCCGTTGACTGCGGACCAAGTGAAGACCATGGCCTACATAGGCTTGGAGAGCGAGGGTCTACGCCAGCAGGTGGCGGACTACTACAACTGTATGGCACGCCTCGATGTGATGGTGGGCGAACTGTTGGCCAAGCTGAAGGCATCGGGCAAGTACGATGATACCTTGATCGTTTACATGGGCGACCACGGGGCCGACCTCATCCGCGGCAAGCGTACTTGCTACGAGGGTGGGGTGCGTGTCCCCTTGATCATTCGCTGGCCGAAGGGGAAGGCCGATCAAGTCCGTCGCGAACTGGTCTCCTCGCTCGACTTGTTTCCCACTTTTCTGGAAGTGTCCGGCGCCGAGCCCGTCTCGGATTTGCCGGGGAGTTCCTTACTTCCTCTGCTGCGGGGCGAGCAATCGAAGTGGCGTCAATACATGCCGACCGAGTTTCACCTCCACTCGGCTCACAATTATTATCCGCAGCGAGCCATCCGCAACGATCGCTACAAATTGATAGAGAACTTGCAACCGGGCGAAGTGGATCCCGGTTATGAGTTCACTGTGAAACGATTCTTCGGTCAGCAGGTGTTGGCCGCGTTGCCCAAGGCCCCGAAAACGGTGCAGGCTGCCTATGCATTGATGAAACGACCTCCCAAGTACCAGCTCTATGATCTGCAAATGGACCCCTACGAGTTCGTGAACTTGGCCGATGATCCCGACCACCGTAAGATTCTCGACGAATTGTCCGCCGAGTTGACTCGCTGGCGGCGAGCCACTCGCGACCCTATGCTTAACCACGAGAACGTCATCCGCTTGAAGGCGGAGATTGATGGCATTCGCCAAGGAAACGACTTCAACAAGGCGAAAGTCGGGCAGTGGAAGTACCCCGAGTATTTTTTCAAGAAGGACAGTTGAGGTCTTGTGAGTCATCAATAATTCTGATCACATAGTTTTCCCTTTTCCCCATGAAATTCTTGCATACATGGTTTCTCGTTGGCTTCGTTTGGGTTGTGTCCCTTCAAGCCGCTTCGAAATCCTTGTATGAAAAGGGTGGGGGCTTCGCTCCCGACGAGCGGGTGCTCTATAAGAAGGCGTTTGGCAAAAAGGAAAAGGTCGCGGAGGAGCTTCATCTGGAGTTCTTTTATCCCGATGGTTTCGCCAAGACCGATTCACGGCCATCCATCGTGTTCTTCTTCGGTGGTGGGTGGACCGGTGGAGACACCCGCCAGTTCTTTGCACAAGCCAAGTACTTGGCGTCTCGTGGCATGGTGGCTATTTGCGCCCAGTAT
>CAWVZQ010000796.1:0-1743 GCA_963934405.1 uncultured Opitutales bacterium
AATCGGCTCGGCGCAATCGATTGTCTTCACCAATGCCCCACTCTCGCAATCGAGCACGTAGTAGTATCCTGCCATCGTGCCGACATGCAGATAATTACCAATTACCGCGGGAGCTGCCACATTGTTGCAATTTCCCGGGCCACCCTTCGTCTTGAAGCGCCATTTCACCTTGAAAGTCTTCACATTAATGGCAAACACCACGCCCGATCCGTCGATTACGAATACCGTGTCACCGCTTGCCACCGGCGAGGCGTAGACGCCATCGGTCAAGGGCACAGCCGCCTGCAGACCCATTGTCTCGGTCAATATCTCGGTTGGGACATTGCCGGACCGTCCTGCGTCCCCCTGAAGTTGTAGCCATTCTGCCGCATCCAAGACAATGACGTTGATTGCCATACCACTGACCCAAAGGATCGATGCGAGTAATAAGGAAAGCCATGAGGACATTTGTTTGAACGGCGAATTATTCATGATTTGTTGGGTGAAAGAGAGGTCCCCTTACTTACCGTTTCCTCCCTTCTTGAAGCAGTAAACGCGTGCGTCCGTGCGAATGATCAACTTGTCTCCGGAGATGGCGGGTGTTGCCATGCACATGTCCTCCTCAAGGAGTTTGTTTGTATGAAGGAGTTTATACTTTCGGCCTGCTTGTAGAACATAAGTTTCTCCGTATTCGTTGAGGTAAAAGATTTTTCCATTGTGAGCCCAAGGGGAACTGGTGAAGGCCCGCCCCTCGGGCAAGCGGACTGGACCGTAGACCTGTTTGCCGGTCTTCGCCTCGTAGCAGGCCACTATTCCGCGGTCAAGTAATACGTATAGGAGGTCGCCGTAGACTATGGTGGAAGGGTTGTAGGGGCCGGCTCGGGATTGGCGCCAAGCGACGTACTCGCTGCTGTCTTGGTCTGAGCGAAGAGAGATATCCCCAGTGGCCCCTGGACGAATGGCGAAGATCGGCTTCTTGCGGTCTCCCACGTATCCGGAGGTGACGTACAGCAGGTCGAACTTCGAGTAGGGCGTTGCGATGGTGATGGATGAATTGCCTCCGAATTGGTAGAGCAATTTGCCCTCGAGGTCGTAGGATCGCACCTTCTGGGTGCCCGAGGTGATGATTTCGGTACGCTGTTTGTTCTCCCAGAGGTAAGGCGTGGCCCAATTGCTCTTTTCATCGCGTTTCGTTCGCCACAGTTCCTTGCCGGTATTGGCGTCGAGAGCTACGAGGTAGGACTGCTCTTCGTTGTCGTTTACCACGTACAGTTTGCCCTCGTGGAGGATGGGTGATGCGGCCAATCCCCAACCATATCGCGTCTTATGTGCCAACCATTGCTTGCTCCAGAGCAACTCGCCTTCGACGGAGTAGCAGTACAGACCATGGTTGCCGAAGTAGGCGTAGACTCTTTCCCCATCGGTGACGGGGGTCTCGGTGGCATAACTATTCTTGATGTGTATGCTGCCTTGCGGTTTTCCCTTGCGGGCCAATTTCTCCCACAACACTTCACCGGTATTAAGATCAAAGCAGAGTACCTTCCAGCGATGGATGGTCTTTACAGCGGCCCGATTGCCACCGAAATAGAGACCTTTTTTCGGTTCCTCGGTTTTTTCCTCGTTGATGGCCGTGGTTAGGAACACACGATTGCCCCATACAACGGGAGAGGACCAACCGCGCCCGGCGATATCACGTTTCCATAGAACGTTCTCTGTCGGACCCCATTTGTTGGGCAGATCTGGATTATCCGATACACCGAGGGC
>CAWVZQ010000797.1:0-1741 GCA_963934405.1 uncultured Opitutales bacterium
TACTTGAACTGCTTGGCGAGCTTGGCTAGTTCCTTTTGGTCCATGCCGGCGAGGTCGGGCATGCCGGCTCCGCCTCCGGGCATACCGCCCGGCATTCCGCCACCCATGCCGCCGCCTAGTGCGCCCATCATCTTGCGCATCTTGCCGCCTTTCATTTTCTTCATCATCTTGTGCATCTGGGAGAATTGCTTGATGAGGAGGTTTACGTCCTTGATCTGGACGCCGGCGCCGTCGGCGATGCGCTTGCGTCGTGAGCCTCCGAGGATGCGGGGCACGCTGCGCTCCTGCTTGGTCATGGAAAGAATGATGGCCTCGTGTCGGGCGAGGACGGCGTCCTCCTTGTCGCCGACGTTGACGTTGCCCATGCCGGGTAGCATCTGGGCGATGGAGCCGACGGAACCGAGCTTTTTCATCTGGCGCATTTGGGAGAGGAAGTCGTCGAAGTCGAACTCGGCCTTGGCCAATTTCTCGGCCATGCGGGCGGCTTCGTCCTGGTCGAGGTTCTCCTGCGCCTTCTCGACGAGGGAGACGACGTCGCCCATGCCGAGGATGCGGGAGGCGACGCGATCGGGGTGAAAGAGCTCGAAGTCGTCGATCTTTTCGCCGGTGCCCATGAACTTGATGGGGGCCCCGGTTACCTTCTTCATGGATAGGGCGGCGCCGCCGCGGGCGTCGCCGTCCATCTTGGTGAGGACTATGCCGGTGAGGCCGAGGCGCTCGTGAAAAGTCTTGGCCACGTTTACGGCCTCCTGCCCGAGGGCGGCATCGGCCACGAGGAGAATTTCGTGGGGATCGACCTCGGCCTTGAGGCGTTCGAGCTCGCCCACGAGGTCGTCGTCGATCTGGAGGCGTCCGGCGGTGTCGAAGATTACGACGTCGGCCCCGGTCTTCTTGGACTGTTCCCAGCCGTCGCGGGCGATGCGTGGAACGTCTTGGGAGGAGCGGTCTGCATAGCAGGGGAAGTTTTCCTGCTTGGCGAGGGTTTCCAATTGGTCGATGGCGGCGGGCCGGTAGACGTCGCAGGCGACGAGCATGGGCTTGCGCTCGTCCTTGGCGAGGCGCTTGGCGAGCTTGGCGGTGGTGGTGGTCTTGCCCGCGCCGTGCAGGCCGACCATGAGGATGCGGAGTGGGCGGTCGTCGCGCAGGGAGGTGGAGCCTTCGCCGAGTAGTTTGACGAGCTCGTCGTTGATGATCTTGACCACCTGCTGGCCGGGTGAGACGGACTTGAGGACTTCCTGCCCGAGGCAGGCTTCCTTGACGTCGTCCACGAATTCGCGGGCGGTCTTGAAGTGAACGTCGGCGGAGAGTAGGGCCTTGCGCACCTCGGCGAGGGCGTCGGACACGTTGTCTTCGGATAGCTTGCCGACGCCTCGCAGGTTGCGGAGCGTCTTGCCTAGTTTGTCGGTGAGGGATTCGAACATGAGGGGATCGAGCATGCAGTAAGTTGGATCCGGGGTGAAGACAGAAAATCACCTTTTCCGTTTCCGCGTTGCCTTTTTTCGTAAAATCGCCATTTTTTTAAGCTTTTTCCCTACAAATCGATGAAGATTCTCGTCGCCGATCGCATTTCCGCCAGCGGAGTGGAATACCTTTCGAATCAGGATGGTTTCGAAGTGACGGAGGCCTATGGCTCCACACCCGAGCAAATTCAAGAGCTAGCCGTGGACGCCGCCGCCATAATCGTGCGGAGCGAAACCAAGGTGACGCCCGAGGTATTGGCCGTGGCGAAGGAGCTGAAGGT
>CAWVZQ010000798.1:0-1740 GCA_963934405.1 uncultured Opitutales bacterium
CACAGGAATCAACATCATGGAGATTTTCACGAAATTTGCAATCCGTGCCTTCAGGTGAAATCTTTCAATCGATTGAATTAAAGACCATGGCAGCAATTTTTATTCAATAAAGTTCACATTCAATAGCTTTCCTAACCTTGCGTGTAAGATCTTATAGGACTCTCTATTTGTCGCAAATAAAGGTTATAAAAACGCAAAAAGGCGTCCGTTTAGCGTCGCAAGGAGAAACTAAGTGTAAGATTATTAGAAAACACTTCATAAAGCTTAGGGAGAAAACTTAAATAATCTAATAAGCAATATTAACTAGCGTAAATTAAGTAATTTAAGGAAATATTTCACCATGAGTGCGATTCACATTTCTAAAGACGGTCAGCAATTCGGACCTTATTCAGTCGAGCAAATAAATAAAATGTTAGCTCAACAACAGGTTGCGCTTACGGATAACGCATGGATGGAAGGCATGCAAGGATGGGACCCCCTAAATTCGGGGACTTTTGCTAACCTAGGAATCGGACAAAGCTCAGCAAGTGCTGCATCGCCAGCAGCAAAACAAGCGAACCAGACCCCGATACAACATTCCGGGGCACCTGCTCAGGCAGCAGTCCCAACAGGTGGAGGAAGTTTCAGCATCGGAGAGTCGTTGTCCCAAGGCTTTGACTTTTTCAAGGCGAATGTCGGGGCAAGCATCTTATTCGTAATAATTACCGTAGTCGTAGGAGCTATTCCTTTCGTCGGAGCTCTTCTCATGCCTTTAATGTCAATCAATTTCATGGCTGGAGTTAAGAAGTATCGGAACAACGCTACCCCTCTCGCCGTGGGTCAACTTTTCGACTTCTCCCATGCCGTCGACAAAATCATCGGACCATTGGTCGTAGGAATTTTAATTATGATCGGAATGCTCTTTCTAATCATACCCGGAATCATTCTAAGCCTCATGTGGGCCTTCCTATATTGCGTATTGGCGGATCGCCCGGGAACGTCGTTCACCGAAGCGATGAAGATTTCGGCGGCAGTCACAAAGGGAAATCGTTTATCGATTTTCCTATTTGGGATTGTTTGCTTTTTGCTGGCCTTTGTCAGCATGATTCCTTTGGGATTGGGACTACTCGTTGCGATTCCCATGATTCAAGCCGCCATGTATTGCGCTTACGAAAGCTGCAAGGGGAACTCGTAATCGAAAACTTCTTTCCTTTTGCCGAAAGGAAAGGGGAAGGGAAATCTACTCTCAGCGGAAGCCGCCAGCGTCCTCCTGCTTCTCTCTGTAGGCCATGCTTTCGGCACGGGCAGTGTAGCATTCCCCCAGCATTTGGTCTCGGGGCTTGAGGTTCCCCGACTCGAAATCGATTTCCCCGGAAGCCTTTCCTTCCTCTTGCATCAAACGAGTTTCAAGCGATTCTTGATCCTCCTCGGATCCATCGGCGGACAGATGAGTCATGGGGTAACCCTCTACCGCGAGCAACCTGCCCACCAGTATCGCTCGGTGGCAGGTGAGCGGATTTTTCTCTACGCAGAACAAGGCGATTCTATACTTGGCGGATCCTTTGCGAAGTCGGTCTAGCCCATCGGAAAAGGCGGGAATCTTTTCAATTAGGTCGTAGCGAGCGACGCCGTCCAGGTAGCACTCCGATTCCTCTCGCCGGGCACCCAGTTCCTTTCCAAGAAAAACGTACAGCAGGCCGGCGGACTCGAGAAAAGCCTTCAAGGGATCACGGGAATAGGCAGGTTCACGTTTCGAGTAAG
>CAWVZQ010000799.1:0-1739 GCA_963934405.1 uncultured Opitutales bacterium
CGCTACCCGTTATGGATTCCAACCAATCGGTCTTGGGGCAGGATGGAAAAGTCTATTTCCCGGGCGAGGAAGGGGCCTTGTTCACGGGGAAATTGAGGGAGCTTTATCCGGACGGCAGGCCCGCTTTCGAGTCCTCATACTTAAAAGGAGTCCCTCACGGCAACCAGTTGCGTTGGCACGAGAGCGGTCATCTGGCCTTGGAATCTTTGTTTGAGGATGGGCGTCTGGTGGGCATGAAGACGCGATGGTGGCCGGATGGCCGCAAGCGCGAGGAAGAATACTGGAGTGACGGTCGTTTTCGCGGAAGACGCCTCTGGGACTCGGATGGTCGCCTGACTCGCGAAGAGTTGGTGAACTTCTGAGGTATTGCCCCCCTTCAGCGGGTTCGTGCGAGGATATCTTCGAGGTAACCCTCGAGAGCATTCAAGCGAATGACTGAAAGATTTTCAAAAGCACCGTCTTTCTCGATTTTCTTGATGGCTTGAAATTGGTGGTCGGGCATGTCGTTGGGAGTTACTGCAACGAGAGATCGAGCTTCTAGTCGATAGGCGGTATCTCCAAGAACGCGGTTCAATTCGAATTCCTTGCTGGAATCCCAATCGAAGACCACCTCTATCCCAAGGTTGATTTCGGGAATCCAGAAATCGGTTTGGTTGGGAGAATAGTTTATGGAAAATAGTAACTTGCTTTTGTCGAGTTGCTGTCGACATGCACCGAGCAGGTCGGAAATGCGTTCGCCGTGGTTTTGAATGAATTCTTGATCCTTCTTAATGAGAAATTCAAGGTATTTTGCAACCTTGCCGTTGAAGATCGATCGGGTTCGCTCCAGAGCAAAATTCCCGAGCTTCGAGTCCGGGATGAGCTTTTGCAAGATTGCGTCCGAGTTCGGTGGCGAAGTTTCGGGAGCTTTGCTTTCGTTCCGACGTTGGCGAACTACGGCGTCTAGGTCGACGGGGAAGGATATGGGGCTAGTCGTGAGGTCGCAGTTTCCTTCTCTGCGTGTGACGTCCGCCACTCTTTCCCTAACCCAAGTTGCAAGAACGATGGCTTCGGGGCATTGGTCGTAGCCATGTGACCGGAAATTTTTTACCCACTCGCGAAAACACCTTACCCCTTGGTTGAGGCGGTCGTAGGGAGTATCGATCCGATCTATGACCGATGCAATCTCTTCAAGGAGATCGCGGTCGTCGCGCCAATTGTTACGAGCTAGGTGACTAGATGTTTCACCATTGGCGGGGGGCATTGCTGAGGGGTAGGGAAACGCCGGCTTTGTTCAGTCGGCCTTTTCTCCTTTTTCAGGTTCTTCCTCTTCCGCATCGTCGTCGGCAGTTTCTTCGGAGGCTTTCGGTTCTTCTTCGGAAGTTTCCACTTCGCTGTCTTCGGAAGTATCTTCGGCGTCTTCCGCCGGTGCCTCTTCTGTTTCTTCCGTGGTTTCGGCAGCTTCCTCTTCCGCCTCGTCTTCGGAGGTTTCCTCGGAGGCTTTCGGTTCTTCTTCGGAAGAATCCTCTTCGCTGTCTTCTGAAGTTTCTTCGGCGTCTTCAGCCGGGGTCTCTTCTGTTTCTTCCGTAGCTTCGGCAGCTTCCACTTCCGCATCTTCCTCGGAGGCTTTCGGTTCTTCTTCCGAAGAATCCTCTTCGCTGTCTTCTGAAGTATCTTCGGCGTCTTCCGCCGGGGTCTTTTCTGCTTCTTCCGTGGTTTCGGCAGCTTCCTCTTCCGCATCCTCGGAGGCTTTCACCTCC
>CAWVZQ010000800.1:0-1738 GCA_963934405.1 uncultured Opitutales bacterium
GTGGCGTTCAAGTCGTCTAGCACGTCGCCGGGAAGCATTTGCCGGGTAATCGAGCCGGCGGTCAGGAAGCCATTGTTGGCTACCATGGAATCGACTGCGGCTTCACTGAGGTTGGTGTCGGTATCTGCGGCTGGTATGCCCAAGCCTATGATATCGGATTTGTTGATGGACAGTTTACTGAAAGCGATGTTGGCATTGGAGGCAATGGCGGCGTTATCCACCGTTTGGTTGAGATCGGCCAGCACGTCCGCCGGGAGCATGTCCCTTGTAATCACTATTGTCCTGTTGAGATCTGAGCGCACGCCGGAAGAAAGCATATCTCTTGTGATGCTACCCGTTTGGATGGAAGTGTCCTGCTGCGGGATGACTACGGTGTCGTTGAGATCGGCGAGGACTTCGGCGGCGAGCATGCTTTTGGTGATGGCGCCGGGCTCGACGGCCTTGGCGACGTTGGCCAAATTCGCCACCTCGGCGGCGAGAGCGTGTGGAGCGGAGGTGATGCGCTGGTCGGGCAACATGTGGACCCACTCTTGCGTATCCGCCTGATAGAAACGCACCTCCAGATAAAGCTCGGGGTGATCGAGGAAGAGGCTGCTCGGCAAAGGGTTCATGCCTTGCCCGCCCAAAAAAATGATATAGTTGCCGCGGTCTACGGGAACGTTTATGGATGAGTTGGCATCGGCGTTGCGCCAGTGCGCGGCGCCATTGGCGTCGCGCAGGGCGAAAGTGAACTGGGCGTCGCCCTGGAAGTTTACACCGTTTATGGCAACCTTACCGGAGTAAGGTAAGGGAGCAGCCGAAGTGACTGCGAAAGAGAATAGGAATAGGCAAAGGGTAGGCAGAACTTTCATCAAATATTGGTGTAAATATTTTGTAAAATTTAATATTGGATACATAAATCGTATCCTTTTTTCAAGCGGGAAAGTACAGTTGCCGATCAAGTATTGAACACCACTCACTCTGGTTCCAAGTCCAAGACATCCAATGATTAGTCGATCTTCTTTGCGGCGCGGACGGAAGCCAAGGCGTCGATGAGCCCGGCTCCGTAATGGGTATCGCGACCTTTGTCTCCTAAATCGGTTGCGGTTTCCTCCAGCAGTTCCTTTACCTCCCATGGGTTCAGCTCCGGATTGGCCGAGAGAACAAGTGCGACCACCCCAACCCCATGCGGTCCCGAAAAGGAGTTGCCAGCGGGACCGACAACTAGAGAGGCACCCACCTCGGCGCTGATTTCCTTCCAGCCTCGGGCCTTGGTCAAACGATTCGGAGGATAAGTCCACACCGGGTACCCAGTGGGAAAGGCGGTAAGATCCGGCTTGGAAAGAGGTTTGTCCTTGGGATAATCCGAGAAGAAGGCGACTTTGTCCCAGTAGCATGGGCCGTGACTGCTGAATGCGACGGGCGATCGATCCTTGGCCACCCCGGCCATCGCAATCACGCAAGGGATGTCCTTCGGTAGGCCGATTTGCTTGCCCTCGGGCATTGCTCGGCGGGATTTTGGCCCATAGTTGCCCGCGCCGCCAACGGACAAGACACCGGCGGCGGAAAGGTGCTCGAAGGCATTGCGGTAAAGCCCACGCAAGTGACCGAGTTCGCGACCCACGATCATGAAGCTCATGGAAACGACATCGGCGCCATTGAGAAGTAGGTACTCCAAAGCCCGCAGGTCGAAGGATCCCTTGATTAGCATAAGCTCGGCCTGTGGCGCGATTCCCGTTTGCCAACCACTTTTGGCAGA
>CAWVZQ010000801.1:0-1737 GCA_963934405.1 uncultured Opitutales bacterium
CGGGCTAGGTAAAGCGTGGTGAGCGGAGTATCCTCGGCGGGCTTTACGACCACCGTGTTGCCTGCGGCCAAAGCGGGAGCAATGCCCCAACCACAAAGAAGAAAAGGAAAGTTCCATGGCACGATGCTCCCGCAGACGCCCCACGGATGCCGTGCGTAGGCTGCCTCATGGCCTTTGACAGCAAGTACCGTACGCAGTTGCATATTCTGGGCGAGGTCCGCGAAGTAGCGCATGGTGTCGATGAAATTCTGAACGTCGTCCTCGGCTTGGCCGAGGATTTTGCCGCAGTCCATGGACTCCAAGTGAGAAATCAAAGGCTTCCTGTTCTCCACCTCGTCGGCCAAGCGGTGCAGGTAAACGCACCGCTCGTTAACCGGAAGACCGGCCCATTCGGCATTCTCGAAAGCCTTTCCCGCCAGTTCCACCGCCCGATCAACGTCTTCGGCTTGTAGGTTATGTACGTCGGCTAGTTTTTCTCCGCTTCCCGGATCATATACGGGAAAGGTCTCTCCACTCGAGGAAGCCAACTCTTCTCCGCCGGCAAAACCGGAGATTGGGCCTTGCGACAAAATGTCTTTGATTTCAGCTTGGAGAGATTGTTCGGAACTCATGCGATTAAATTATTGCTTGGGTTTAAAGTATGGAGGGGATGTGGACACAATATAGCAAGTAAAGCAAAAGCTAGGTCAATCCGATTGACCTTCAAGGACAAAGCTTAACCGAAGCATGGTTTTGACTGGCCAAACACTCCTGAACCGACAACTTCGCGAAATGAGCAAATTCTTAATCTTAGCCTGCGCAGCTTTCGCCGCAAACGGATTCACTTCACATGCTTACGCCGAAGATTGGCCTGCATGGAGAGGGGCATTGGGGGACGGCACCGTCAGCGACCCGAAAGCACCCGTCGAGTGGAAGTTACCTGAGAATCTCGTTTGGAAAACACCGATCAAGGGCAAGGGGCACGCCTCGCCGATCATCATCGGGGATCGAATATACGTCGTCGCAGTCATAGAGGAAACGGAAACGCGCGAATTGCTCTGCTTGGATCGAAAAAGCGGGAAAGAACTGTGGAGCAAGGTCGTGTTGGAATCTACCTTGGAACGAGTTCATCGCCTGAACAGTCGGGCTTCCAGCACGCCCACCTCGGACGGCGAGCGCATCTACCTTAGCTTTCTCGACAAAAAACACATGTTCGTTGCTGCCTACGACCTAGATGGCAACAAATTGTGGGAAGTGCGCCCAGGCGTATTCTCCAGCATACATGGCTATTGTTCTTCACCCGTGCTCTGGAAAGACAAGGTGATCGTAAACGGCGACCACGACGGTCCGGGCTATCTGGTCGCCCTCGACAAGAAGACTGGAAAGACGATCTGGAAAACGGATCGCCCTAACAACACGCGCAGCTACTGCACCCCATTGCTGCGAACTATAAAGGGGCGCAATCAGTTGATCCTTTCGGGTAGTCTTTGCGTCGCCAGTTACGACCCCGATACTGGCAAGCAGCACTGGATCAGCGACGGCCCCACCCAGCAATACGTCGCATCCTTGGTCTACAACGGCGACCTTCTGTTCATGACCTGCGGGTTTCCCAAGCGCTTCATGCAAGCCATCCGCCCCGACGGTTCCGGAAACGTAACCAAGACTCACGTCGTTTGGCAAACGACCAAGGGATGCTCCTATGTCCCCAGCCCGGTTGCAATCGGACCCTACTTCATCGTGGTGGCCGACAACGGCGTA
>CAWVZQ010000802.1:0-1736 GCA_963934405.1 uncultured Opitutales bacterium
CTGCCCAAGGGTTTTCCTTCGCCGGTGTTTTCTCAACTTCCCGTTGTGTTCCGGAAAAACTGTCCCTTCCGGATCTTGGGCATTACTCATTGCTCGATGAGTACCTCCAAAACAACGAAATTCATCAAGTTATCGTTGTGCCCGACGAGCACATCGACAACTGGATCCCCCTTGTTGCGGAAAACTCAAATCGCCATGGTTGTCGCGTTCTCATCTACAATTCACTTTCCAGCTTGTTTGACTCACGTCTAGTTTTCGTAGAAGAATCCGGTCGCCAATTTTTCAGACTTCAGAACGAACCGCTCGAAAGCCCTTTCAACAGGATGGTGAAGCGTGTTTTCGATATTGCTCTCAGCATTCCTGCTCTCCTCTTCGTTTTGCCGCCTGCCATGTTCTTTGTGTGGTTGTTTCAATCTATACAGTCTTCCGGTCCCCTTTTCTTCCGTCAAGAGAGGGTTGGGCTTGCTGGTCGTAAATTTGTGATTTGGAAGTTTCGTTCCATGGGGCATGACGTCTCGGGCAAAAGGAACGAAACTGCACAGGCAACTCGCTCCGACACAAGGATTTTCCCTGCGGGTCGGTTTATGCGTCGTTTTAGCATCGACGAAATTCCCCAATTTTTAAATGTATTAAAGGGAGAGATGAGTCTTGTCGGTCCACGGCCTTATCTTGCTCGACACGATTACCTCTTTCAACGCGACTACAAGGCTTACCGTGTTAGGCAATTCGTGAAGCCCGGGGTAACTGGTCCTGCCCAATGCCGAGGTCTACGAGGGGAATTTACCGATCCCGAACTTGTTCGTCGTCGTATCGAGATGGATTTCGATTATGTTGGCAACTGGACCGTTTGGACGGATTGTGAGATTGTGCTGCGCACAGTGGTTCAAGTCATCTTCCCTCCTCGTTCCGCTTACTGAGACGATTCTTACTGCTCTAGTGAGTTTCAAGACTGACCACTCTCTCCATTCACTTCCTTCTTTCCCGACTCGAACTGTTCTTGGAGTTAAGTTTTTTTCGGGTAGTTTGACAGAGGCGGCAGATTATTCCTTGCTTGGCGGACTAGTCGTCGCGCCATCCGGACCCGGATTGGCAAATGACCTTCCTCGCGATCCTGCCTATCGTGATGCCCTCCTTGCCGCCGATCTCGTTCTTCCAGACAGCGGACTCATGGTTCTGTGGTGGAATCGTTCCCATTCGAACGAAAAGGAAAAGTTGCCTCGATTGTCCGGCCTGCTTTTTCTAAAGGAACTCATCAAGCGGGAAGCCAAAGGAGCCCTGAGGGATTCTTTCTGGATTATGCCCGATGCCGGCCAAGATGCCGACAATCGGGGATGGCTCGCTGAAGAGGCTGGACTTGTCATCGAGACCAAGGACGTCTACATCGCACCAGTGTATGCTGGTGCGGGCCTTCTTACCGACGAGTCTCTTCTTAAGCTTTTGGTCGAACGGCGACCAAAGGTAATCATTGTAAATCTTGGTGGTGGCGTGCAGGAACGCCTCGGTCACTATCTGCGGAATCATCTCGACTACCGCCCCATCATTGTCTGCACTGGGGCAGCACTTGCCTTTCTGTCGGGTCAGCAAGTGCGGATTCCCCACTGGGCTGACTGGCTATACCTCGGTTGGCTCCTCCGTTGTTTAGCCAATCCCGTTCGTTTTATCCCTCGCTATTGGGCGGCTCGCAAACTGGTAGGTCTTCTTAAACGATATGGCGCCGACTCGCCTCTCCCTCTAGA
>CAWVZQ010000803.1:0-1736 GCA_963934405.1 uncultured Opitutales bacterium
CGGTCTTGACGTCGCCGTGGGTGGCGAGGGCATTGGCTGCTTCGATGCGGACCGCAGCCGATGAATCCTTGAGGGAGGTCTTCAGCTTTTTAAGGGCCTTGCCCGATGGCTTGTCTTTCAGGGCAGCCAGCCCGATGGCTCCCCAGTAGCGGACGTTGGCATCCTTGGATGAAAGGTTCTTGAGAAAAACTCCTTCTTCAGTCACGCCGACTTGAGCGGCGGCTTTCTGAGAAGGTCCCACGGGCACCTTCCCGCCTTGGCCCATCTCCCAGCCCGAGCTATCCTCAAAGAGGGCCCACGCTTCGCTTTCGGACAGAAAACCGAGATCCACCGTGCGGCGAATATGCCGTTTGTGTTCCTTGCGAAGGCGCTCCAGGGCTTCCTGATGCTCCTTGGAGCCTGCCAAGTTGTTCAGGTTGTCGGGATCCTTTTGGCAATCGAATAACTCTTCGACGGGGCGAGTGGGCCCGGCGAAGTGCCATTGGGCCGCGTTCATCTTGTCGGGGTCGGTGAGGCGATAAAACTCATGGCGTATTTCACCCCGGTCGGGCCACACTGTAGGCTGGTTGTAGCCGAGGTGCGGCATGTAGTTCCTGATGTAGAGGTAGCGTTCGTCCCGTACGGAGCGGGCGAGGTCGCGCACTTCGTCCACCCGGTCGCGGTGCCCGTAGACGTATTTGCGAGGCTTGGTGTTCTTGTCTCCGAGGAAGGGCCGGCCTTGCATGTCCTCGGGAATCGGCGTGTCGGTCAGGCTCAGCACGGTGGGGCCAAAATCGACGAAGGCGACCAAGCGATCCAAGGTGGAGCCCGGCTTGCCCGAGGAGAGGTGCTCCCATTTCTTCGGAAACCGAATCATCAGGGCTACCCGCATACCGCTCTCCAGCAAGGCCCGCTTGTGGCGCGGCATGCCCGAACCGTGATCGGAATAGAAGAATACGATGGTGTTCTTGGCTAGGTCGTCTTCTTCCAGTTGCTTTAGGATGGCCCCGACTTCCTTGTCCATCGCGGTCACGCAATCGTGGAAACGGGCCACGTTGCGCCGAATGATCGGAGTGTCGGGATAGTAGGGAGGCAAGATGATCTTGTCGGGATCATGGATTTCCGAGGGCTTAAGCTTGCTTTGCACCTCCTCGAGAAATTTTTCGCGTGGCCAAACCATGGTGCGGCTCTGGTGCGACGTCATCAGGTTGAACACCGAGAAGATCGGGGAGGACTTGTCGGCTCGCTTTCGCCAATGGGCAGTCCCGCTGCTTTCATCCCACGAGAACTTTATGATATCCTGATAATTTCCGCTGTTGTAGTCCGTTTTTACATTGTTGGTGGTGTAGTAGCCTTCTTTGCGCAACAGGGCGGGGAATCCCTTCATCCGCTCGGGCATGGGGAAACCCGAACGCATTTGCTGGGTGCTGAGGGAGGGCGGATAGCATCCCGTGATGAGACAGGAGCGGGAGGGCGAGCAGACCGGGGCGCTGGCGTAGGCCTTGGTGTATCGTACGCTCTGTTTGGCAAAGGCGTCCAAATGGGGCGTGATGGCATCCTTGTCACCGTAGCACCCGAGGGTGGGGCTCATGTCCTCGGCCGTGATCCAGAGAACGTTGGGCCGTTCCTCGGCCGAGATTACGATTGCCGATGCCAAGCCTATGGCGAGAAGAGTGAATGTATTTAATTTTTTCATGTGTGAGAATCGTTTATCATGCTGAGACTCTTTCACTCGTCCAGTAAACTTTTCCTAGATG
>CAWVZQ010000804.1:0-1731 GCA_963934405.1 uncultured Opitutales bacterium
CCGGGAGATAAGGGGAAAGTGAACGCCGCCAAGAAAAAGATGACGGCCGCTGAGGAAAAAATCAAGGCCGCCAAAGAGGGTAAGGCGCAATACTCCTCTACCCGATCCTCTAAAAAGGCACTGGAATCTCCCGCCCACAAGGAAGCCGATTACCCGGTGATCTATCCCAAAACCAGCACCGGTCGTAGACTAGCGTTGGCCAAGTGGATAACTTCTCGCCGAAACCCTCTCACCGCCCGGGTTGCAGTAAATCAGGTATGGATGAGACATTTCGGTCAACCTTTAGTTGAATCCGTCTTTGATTTCGGCTTGCGGACAAAGAAACCACCGCAGGCGGTTCTGCTTGATCACCTTGCGGCTGAATTCATGGAAGCGAACTGGAGCTTTCGACACCTGCACCGGCTTATGGTTAGCTCAAAGACTTATCGTCTAGGCACATCAATCCGGGGAGCTCCTCCTGCTAACCTAGCCAAAGATTTATCGAACAATTTCTACTGGCGAATGAACACCCGACGGATGGAGGCGCAGCTTGTGCGAGACAGCTTGCTTCAAATAGCAGGAAAGCTGGATCCCGCTATGGGAGGCCCCTCCATCGCCCCTGGTTCCGGCAACCGCCGGAGCCTATACTTCCAACACTCGCGAGACCAACAGGACAAGTTTCTCAAGATGTTCAACGATGCCGATCACCTGCAGTGCTATCGTCGAAGCGAAAGCGTCGTGCCTCAACAGGCGCTAGCCATGTCCAACAGCAAACTAGCCATCGAGATAGCTTCTTCAATTGCTGCACAGTTATCGCAAGCAAGTCCTGAAAATGACCAAGATGCCTTTGTCGAAAAGGCCTTCCAAACCTTGCTTGGTCGCGACCCTGACAAACTGGAAAGAGAGGAATGCACAATATTTATTGAGGAAATATCCCAGTTGCTTTCCAAGGGAAAAGGAACACCATCGACTGCAAGAATCCACGCTCGGTTGGTACACGCTCTGCTGAACCACAACGACTTCATCTCCATTCGCTGACTTCATGCTCCTTCAACGCCGTCACTTTCTTGAAAAAGCCGGCCTCGGCTTTGGTTCCCTCGCCCTTGGATCCATCCTCCGTTCGGACGGGTTCGGTGCACAAGGCATGGGTGCTATCGACGGCGACCCACATTTTGCTCCAAAAGCTAAAAGCGTAATCTGGCTTTTTATGCGAGGTGGCGTCAGTCACATGGAGAGCTTCGACCACAAACCCGCACTCAATAAATACGCGGGGAAATCAATTGCAGAGACTCCCTTCAGTCATGTTCAGGATCCCGAAAAGCTCAAGAAGGTACGCGTTGTTGTTGTGAACGATGCCAACGGTCAGCAACGGAATAAGCTTTTTCCACTTCAGATTGGCTTCAAGAAATATGGCCAAAGCGGGATTGAGGTAAGCGACTGGTTCCCGCACGTCGGTTCATGCATTGATGACATCTCGGTGATTCGCTCAATGTGGACCACAGATGACAATCACGGGGCCCAAGTGCAGTTTCATTCCGGCAGACATATGTTGGATCCGCGCGTACCCACAATCGGCGCATGGATCAATTACGGTCTCGGTACGCTCAATGAGAACCTTCCGCAATTCATAGGCATGGGACCACGCTACTTTGACCGAAGTGATGGCCATTACCTAGGTCCTGCCTATGACGAGGTAAAATTAAAGATCGATCCGAAGAAGCCCCTCGACTTCGCCAAACCTGAGGGCGAATT
>CAWVZQ010000805.1:0-1725 GCA_963934405.1 uncultured Opitutales bacterium
TCCTCCACGATTGAAATCGTAGCCGGAAAGGACGCGACACTGGGTGGGTTGGTTTCCGGTGCCGATGAAGTGACCCTGACGGTTGCAGACGACGCCATTGTATCCGGACAGGTTTCCAGTTCCGGCAAGTTGACCCTTAAGACGGGGCAGGGTGTCGCTAATTCGGGCTCGGTTCTCGGCGAGGGCAGCGGAAAAATCTCAGCAGAAGTCCTTGAGATGACAACGGGTTCCTCGGCGGGAGAAGTCCTTATGGCTGGACAGTTGCTTGCCGCCGCCGACCTATCCATTATTTCCTTTGGTTCCGTTCAAGCAAGCCTCGAGGTCGATTCCCTTTCGCTTGAAACCAAGTCTGTCGGCGATGTTGAGCTAGTAGGGAAGGGTCTATTGGAATTGGAGGATGTGACTGTGCTGAGTGGATTCTTCCGTGTGCAGTCCGACTCCCTTGACGCAAAGCTTCTCCGTTTGCTTGGCACTGGGGACACGCATGACGCCCATTTAATTACCACAACCGGTGATCTTCGCGTAGGAAACGTGACCATGGGAGCGGGGCGAGACATAGTAATCGAGTCCGAGGCCGCCGTGTCCATGCTTGTTTCGAACGGAAAATTGAGTTCGGATGCTTTACGGGTGAGTGCGGTGAAGGGGATTGCCTTGAGGACCGATGTTTCCTCTTTGATCGCTGAAGTATCGGGAGTCGGTCTCTTGTCGCTTATCGAGGAGAATGACTTGGATGTCGATTTCATGCGCGTCGCGGCCGGTTCACTCTCTTTGTCGGCTGGGGGTGCAGTCGAAGTGAGCGAGGCGAAAGCGACCGGAGGACAATTGTCCCTCGAGGCGGGAGACATATTGGGGGTAGGGACGGTTTCGGCGGGATCCGGAAAAGTGATCTTGAAGGGAAAGTCACTCACGATGCTTTCCGCTGCCGAAGGAGAACTGAGTTCTCTCGTGTCCGCCTGGCAAGTCGATGCCGAGGCGGCTGGCGACATCGACCTTGATTTAGCTGCCAGTTACTTGAGCCTGAAGACGACTGGTGTCGGTGTCGTCAACATTGAGGAAGCTGATTCCCTTGTGGTAAACTCGGCTGAGGTCGCCGATGGTGCGTTGGGCATTTCCGCTGAAGGAGACCTTCGAGTCAATGGGCTCAAGGCATTTGGGACTGGCGTGATCGATTTGCGGGCTAATAAGGGAACGCTTGCCCTCGGAAACATTGATGCAGGTTCGGGAAACATCGTGCGTGCGAACGCATCCGGAAAGGTTACCAATTGGACAGGGAGGGTGACTGCAGAAGTGACGGAGCTCACGGCGGGGGGATCTGCAGTGATCGACCTCGCTGGTGGAGCTCTCGAGGTGGAACTCCTCGAAGCAGGCGATTTGATCATCCTTTCCACCGGAGACCTTTCGGTTCGCAAGGCTCTTCTTTCCAAAGGTTCGGTCAACGCAAACGTGTCGGGTTCGTTGAGCGTCGACGGTGTGGAACTTCTCTCGGATAACTGGATCTATTTGAAAGCATCGGAAGAAATTCTTCAGGGTTCCATCTCCGCTGGGGCTAAGTCTGGTACCGTGACTCTGGTAACCCCCGCGCAGATTTCTGCCACTGCGGATGCGAAAAGGATTTCCGCATCTGAAGTCGTTGCTCGGGCGGGAGGGGCTGTTTCCTTGAATATTGATGGAGGTTCCCTCAGTATAGAGACTACTGCAAAGGGGGACGTCGCCGTGGACGCCGCA